>CAUQTR010000187.1:0-4853 GCA_963521045.1 uncultured Actinotalea sp. | reverse complement strand
CGTGAGCGTGACGGCATCGACCGCGCTTCGACCCCACGTTCGGTGCACGCGCTCCCACACCCCACCGTCGTGCCCGGAACGTCGGTTTCTCGTGTCACCCTCGCCAGAACCGGTCCCAGGGCCGCTTGTGACCGAATCGTTACTCGCTTGTGAGCCCGTCGTGGCGTCGAGGGGTTGCCAGTACCTCGTGCAAGCGCTTGCATGGCGGGTGGTGCCCGGCGCAGCGCAACCTCCTTGTCGCTGCGGGGGTTCCCCCGGGGACGCCAGTCCTACGACGACGTGGAGGAATCGCTGATGATCAGCACGAGAAGGAGCCGCGGACTCGCGGCTGCCGCGGCCGGCGGCTTCGCCCTGGCCATCACGCTCGCTGCGTGTACCCCGCCCCCCTCCGACGACGGCGGCGGCGAGACCGACGGCGGTGGCGGCGGCGAGGTCGCCGAGGGCTGCGAGGACTACGCCCAGTTCATCGAGATGGGCGACCTGGACGGCACGAGCGTCGAGGTCTACACCACGATCACCGGCGACGAGGCCGCGGCCCAGGAGGCCTCGTACGAGAAGTACGAGGAGTGCACGGGCTCCGACATCGTCTACGAGGCGTCCGACGAGTTCGAGGCGCAGATCGCGGTCCGCATCCAGTCCGGCGCCGAGCCCGACATCGCGTACATCCCCCAGCCCGGCCTGCTGCAGCGCCTGGTCCAGGACTTCCCCGACGCGATCGTCCCGGCGTCCGACGAGGTCGCGGCGATGGTCGACGAGTTCTTCACCGAGGAGTGGCGCAACTACGGCACGGTGGACGGCACCCTCTACGGGTCCCCGCTCGGCGCCAACGCCAAGTCCTTCGTCTGGTACTCCCCGAGCATGTTCGCCGAGGCCGGCTACGAGATCCCCACGACGTGGGACGACCTCATCGCGCTGTCCGACGAGATCGTCGCCGCGGGCGGCACGCCCTGGTGCGCCGGCATCGCGTCCGGTGACGCCACCGGCTGGCCGGCCACGGACTTCCTCGAGGACGTCGTGCTGCGCACGGCCGGCCCCGACGTCTACGACCAGTGGGTCGCCCACGAGATCCCCTTCAACGACCCGCAGATCGTCGAGGCGCTCGACGCCGCCGGCTCGATCCTCAAGAACCCGGAGTACGTCAACGCCGGCCTCGGCGACGTCTCCAGCATCGCGACGACGGACTGGGACGCCGGTGGCTTCCCGATCCTCGACGGCCAGTGCTGGATGCACCGCGCGGCCAACTTCTACGGGGTCAACTGGCAGCAGGTCCGTGACGACGTCGTGATCGGCGAGGACGGCGACGTCTACGCCTTCTACCTGCCCGGCGAGACGGCCGAGGACAAGCCGCTGCTCGGCGGCGGCGAGTTCACGGTCGCGTTCGACGACCGCCCCGAGGTCAACGCGTTCCACGCCTTCGTCGCGAGCGACGTGTGGGCCAACGCCAAGGCCGAGGTCTCCAACGCGGGCTGGGTGTCCGCGAACAGCGGCCTCGACGCCTCGAAGCTGCAGTCCCCGATCGACCAGCTCTCCAACGAGCTGCTCGCGTCGGACGAGTACACCTTCCGGTTCGACGCCTCCGACCTGATGCCCGGCCCCGTGGGCGCCGGCTCCTTCTGGACCGAGATGGTCAACTGGATCGCGAACGACAAGGCGTCCGCGGACGTCCTGACGTCGATCGAGGACTCGTGGCCGACCGACTGATCGGCTGATCACACCCGTGCAGGGGCTCGCCGCGAGGCGGGCCCCTGCTCGCGGGTGGAGCTTCCCGCCCTGACCCCTTGCCCCGGGCCTCCCGGAGGTGCACGGTCGGAGCGACGCGTCCTGACGGCTGGGCCGAGCGCATCACCGCGCCGCCCGTGAACTGCGGAGGTACCGGGTGGAGAACTTCAGGCTCTGGTGGGACTACATCTGGGGGATCGTCGGCGAGTTCTTCCTCAACGCCGAGACGCCGGGGCACAAGCTGCTCCTGATGCTGGTCGCGATCACCCTCTTCGTCGTCGTGATGGGCGGCATCCTCGTCGCCGTCGACCGGCCCAAGAACGTCCCGCGCTGGGTCGTCACGGGCGCCTTCGTCGGGCCGGCGCTGATCGCGCTCGCCTTCGGCCTCGCGTACCCCGCGCTGCGCACCGTCTACCAGTCGTTCTTCAACCGCAACGGGCAGACCTTCGTCGGCCTGGACAACTACGTCACGGCGTTCACCGAGCCGGCCTTCCAGACCGTGCTCCGCAACACGGCCATGTGGGTCCTGATCGTGCCCATCCTGGCGACCTTCATCGGCCTCGTCTACGCGGTCGTCGTCGACCGCACGCGGTTCGAGAAGATCGCGAAGGCGCTGGTCTTCCTGCCGATGGCGATCTCGCTGGTCGGCGCGTCGATCATCTGGCGATTCGTGTACGAGTTCCGCGACGAGAGCTCCGGCCGGGAGCAGACCGGACTGCTCAACCAGCTGCTCATCGGGCTCGGGTTCGAGCCCCAGCAGTTCCTGCTCAACCAGCCGTGGAACAACCTCTTCCTCATCGTGGTCCTCATCTGGATCCAGGCCGGCTTCGCGATGACGATCCTCTCGGCCGCGATCCGGGCGATCCCCGACGACATCATCGAGGCCGCCCGCCTCGACGGGCTCAAGGGGCTCCAGATGTTCCGCTTCATCACGGTGCCGAGCATCCGGCCCGCCCTGGTCGTCGTGCTGACGACGATCGCCATGACGACGCTCAAGGTCTTCGACATCGTCCGGACCATGACGGGCGGGCAGTTCGGCACGTCGGTCGTGGCCAACGAGTTCTACAACCAGAGCTTCCCGCTGGGGAACGCCGGGATGGGCGCCGCGCTCGCGGTGATCCTCTTCGCCATCGTCATCCCGGTGGTCATCTACAACGTCCGTCAGCTGCGCCTCTCGGAGGAGATCCGATGACCACGAACCCCGCACCGCTGCAGGCGTTCGAGCAGCAGGGCCCGGGCGAGGCGCCCGGCGGCGCGCCCCCCGGCCGCGAGGGCGAGCCCGGGCGGTTCGCTCGCATCGACGAGCGTGCCCGCAAGGCCCGCAAGCGCCTGTCGAACCCCTGGGCGTCGGGCATCGCGATCGTCATCGCTCTGCTCTGGACGGTCCCGACCTTCGGCCTGCTCACGACGTCGTTCCGGCCGGTCCAGGACATCCGGGACAACGGCTGGTGGAACTTCTGGAACCCCCGGCGGATCGCCGAGGAGGGCCTGCCGAGCGTCACGCTCGACAACTACACCGACGTGCTCTTCGGGGGCGACGTCAGCCTCGGCCAGTACCTCATCAACTCGGTCGTGGTGACGCTGCCCGCCGTCGTCATCCCCATCAGCATCGCGCTGCTCGCGGCGTACGCCTTCGCGTGGATCCCGTTCAAGGGCCGCAACGTGCTCTTCGTCGCCGTCTTCGCGCTCCAGGTCATCCCGATCCAGATCACGATGATCCCGCTGCTCTCGCAGTACGTGCAGTGGAACATCGCGGGGACGTTCTGGCCCGTGTGGCTGTCGCACTCGATCTTCGCGCTGCCGCTCGCGATCTTCCTGCTGCACAACTTCATGAAGGACATCCCGCCGTCCCTCGTGGAGGCCGCCCGCGTGGACGGGGCCGGGCACGTGAAGATCTTCTTCCAGGTGCTCATGCCCCTGCTCATCCCGGCGATCGCGGCGTTCGGCATCTTCCAGTTCCTCTGGGTCTGGAACGACCTGCTCGTCTCGCTCGTCTTCGGCTCCCAGGCGCAGGTCGCGCCGCTGACGGTCCGGCTCGCGAACCTCGCCGGCTCCCGTGGCGAGACGTGGCACCTGCTGTCGTCCGGCGCGTTCGTCGCGATGCTCGTGCCGCTCGTCGTGTTCCTCTCGCTCCAGCGGTACTTCGTGCGCGGCCTGCTCGCCGGCTCGGTCAAGGGCTGACCCGCCGCACCGCAGTCGCCACACCGCAGTCGCCACACCGCAGCTTCCGCGCTGCAGCTTCCGCGCTGCAGCTTCCACACCGCAGCAGGGCCGTCGCCGTCGGGCGGCGGCCCTGCGTGCGTCATGCGCAGCCCCCGGGGCGGGGCACCGTTCTGGAACGCATCTCGCGTCCGGACGTGCACCTCCGTTCCAGAACCGGCGGGCGTCGGCTCGGCTGCCGCCCCCATGCGCCGGCTGCCTAGAGTGACGCCGTGCGCGTGAGCCCGGGTGCCCTCGTGGCCCGCGTCCCCGCGCCGGCCCTCTTCGTGGGCTCGGGGCTGGCCCAGTACGTCGGGGCCGCCGTCGCGATCGGTCTCTTCGACCGCGTGCCGGCGGCCGGGATCGCCTGGTTGCGGCTCGCGGTCGCGGCGGTCGTGCTGCTCGCGTGGCGCCGGCCGTGGCGGCTGACGTGGTCGCGCGCGGGCCTGCGGGCGGCCGTGGGCTTCGGGGCCGTGCTGGGCGCCATGAACGTCACCTTCTACGTGGCGGTCGACCACCTGCCGCTGGGCACCGCCGTGGCCATCGAGTTCCTCGGCCCCGTGGCCGTCGCCGTCGTGACCGGATCCGGCTGGCGCGAGCGCTCCGGTGCCGTGCTCGCGGGGGTGGGCGTCGTCCTGCTGGCCGGCGTGACCCTCGCGGTCGGGGAGGGCGACGTCGTCGTCGGGCTGCTCGCGATCGGGGCGGCGGCCGCGTGCTGGGCGGGCTACATCGTGCTCGGGCGCCGCGTCGCCGTGGGACCGGACGGTGTCTCGTCGCTCGCGGTCGCCATGACGGCGGGCGCGCTGCTCTTCGCGCCGTTCCTCGCGGCGCAGGGCGGCGCTGCGTACCGGTCGGCCGACCTGGCGCTCGCCGTCGTGGGGGTCGCCGTGCTCTCGTCCGTGGTGCCGTACGCGCTCGAGCAGGGCATCCTGCGC
>CAUQTR010000186.1:0-4866 GCA_963521045.1 uncultured Actinotalea sp. | reverse complement strand
CGCCAGGCCAGCAGGAACGCGCGGCCCCCGTCGATCCTCGGCCCCCTCATGCGCCGGCCTCCGCACCCTCGCCGGACGACGCGGCCGGCCCGGCCGGCGGCACGGGTGGAACGACGGCCAGCGCCTGTCGCCGCACGACGGCCATCCGCTGGACGACGGTCACGGCGCTCGCGACCGCGAGCAGGGCGAGGACCACGGTGAGCACCACGACCGGAGCGCCCAGGCCGACGGCTGCGGTCGCGACGAGCACCGCGGCGAGCCGGTCGGCCCGCTCGGCGATGCCCACGTCGGCCCGCATGCCGAGGCCCTCGGCGCGCGCCCGCGCGTACGGCACGATCGACCCGAGCACGAGGCATGCGAGCGCGAGCGCCGCCGTCGGCCGCTCGTCGACCGCCACGAGGTGCAGCAGGAGCCCGGTGAAGATGGCGGCGTCGCCGAACCGGTCGAGCGTGGAGTCCAGGAACGCCCCCCACGCGCTGGCCCGGCCGGACGTGCGGGCCATCACGCCGTCGATCATGTCCGTGAGCGCGAACAGCGCGATGACGAGCGTGCCGACCAGCAGGTGACCCGTCGGCAGCAGCCACAGCGCAGCCACGACGACGCCCACGGTCCCGGCGATCGTGACCGCGTCGGGCGAGACGCCGCGGGCGAGCAGGGCGCGGGCGAGCGGCCCCACGACGCGCGCCGCACCGGAGCGCAGACGGTTCAGCACGGGCCGATCATCCTCTCGCCGCGGGCCAGGCGGCCGCGAGACGCGCGCGGGTGTCCCCGAGCAGCTCGGGCAGGGCCTTCGTGCGGGCGATGATGGGCAGGAAGTTCATGTCGCCGCCCCACCGGGGCACGACGTGCTGGTGCAGGTGCGCGGCGATGCCGGCGCCCGCGACCGCTCCCTGGTTCATGCCGAGGTTGAAGCCGTGCGGCGCCATGACGGCGCGCAGCACGTGCATCGCGGTGCGGGTCAGCGCGGCGACCTCGGCCGTCTCGGCGTCGTCGAGGTCGGTGTAGTCCGCGACGTGCCGCAGGGGCAGCACCATGAGGTGCCCCGCGTTGTAGGGGTAGAGGTTGAGCACGACGAAGGCCGTCTCGCCGCGCGCGACGACGAGCCCGTCCTCGTCGGGCCCTGACCCGGCCCGGCAGAACGGGCACTGCTCGGCCTCGCCGTCGGCGGGCTTGCCCTGGCCGCCGATGTACGCCATGCGGTGCGGGGTCCACAGCCTCTCGAAGCCGTCGGGCACGCCCGGCAGCCCCGATGCGGCCTCCGCGCCGGCGGGCGCGCCGGACGGCACCTCGTGCGCATCCCCCATGTCAGACCTGTGACCGCTGCCGCACGGCGTCGACGATCCGGCGGACCGCCTCGTCGACGGGCACGCCGTTGTCCTGGCGTCCGTCGCGGTACCGGAAGGAGACGGCGCCGGCGTCGACGTCCTCGCCCCCGGCGATGAGCACGAACGGGACCTTCTGCGTGCTGGCGGTGCGGATCTTCTTGCCGAACCGGTCGTCGGAGAGGTCCACCTCGGCGCGGATCCCCTCGGCCCGCAGGCGCGCGACGACGTCGCCCAGGTAGTCGTTGAACGGCTCGGCCACGGGCACCGCGAGGACCTGGATCGGCGCGAGCCACGCGGGGAACGCCCCGGCGTAGTGCTCGAGCAGCACGCCGAAGAAGCGCTCGATCGAGCCGAACAGCGCGCGGTGGATCATCACGGGGCGCTGCCGGCTCCCGTCGGGCGCCGTGTACTCGAGCTCGAAGCGCTCGGGCAGGTTGAAGTCGAGCTGGATCGTCGACATCTGCCAGGTGCGGCCGATCGCGTCCTTGGCCTGGACCGAGATCTTCGGGCCGTAGAAGGCCGCGCCGCCCGGGTCGTCGACGAGCTCGAGGTCCGAGGCCCTCGCGACCTCGCGCAGGGTCGCCGTCGCCTCCTCCCAGATCTCGTCCGAGCCGACCGACTTCTCGGGGTTGCGCGTCGACAGCTCGAGGTAGAAGTCGTCGAGGCCGTAGTCCTTGAGGAGCTCGAGCACGAAGCGCAGGGTGCCCGTGAGCTCGTCACGCATCTGGTCGCGCGTGCAGTAGATGTGCGCGTCGTCCTGCGTCATGCCGCGGACGCGGGTCAGCCCGTGCACGACGCCCGACTTCTCGTACCGGTACACGCTGCCGAACTCGAACAGGCGCAGCGGCAGCTCGCGGTAGGAGCGCCCGCGCGAGGCGAAGATGAGGTTGTGCATCGGGCAGTTCATGGGCTTGAGGTAGTAGTCCTGGCCCGGCTTGCGCACGACGCCGTCGTCGTCCAGCTCCGCGTCGACGTGCATGGGCGGGAACATGCCGTCCGCGTACCAGTCGAGGTGACCGGAGACCTCGTAGAGACGTGACTTCGTGATGTGCGGGGAGTTGACGAACGAGTACCCGGCCGTTAGGTGCTTGCGGCGGGAGTAGTCCTCCATCTCCAGGCGCACGAGGCCACCCTTGGGGTGGAAGACCGGCAGGCCCGAGCCCAGCTCGTCGGGGAACGAGAACAGGTCGAGCTCCGCGCCGAGGCGGCGGTGGTCGCGGCGCTCTGCCTCGGCGAGGCGCTCGAGGTGGGCGCGCAGGTCGTCCTTGCTGGCCCACGCCGTGCCGTAGACCCGCTGCAGCTGGGGGTTCTTCTCGCTGCCGCGCCAGTAGGCGGCGGCCGAGCGCATCAGCTGGAAGCCGTTGCCGAGGAGCTTCGTCGAGGGCAGGTGCGGGCCCCGGCACAGGTCCTGCCAGACGACCTGCTCGCTCTCGCGGCCGGCGCCGCGCACGTTCTGGTAGATGCTCAGGCCGCCGAGACCCACCTCCACGGAGGCACCCTCGCCGGCGGTGTCGGCGGTGCCCTTGAGGCCGATGAGCTCGAGCTTGTAGGGCTCGTCGGCGAGCTCGGTTCGGGCCTCGTCCTCCGTCACGTCCCAGCGCCGGAAGGTCTGGCCCTCCTTGACGATGCGCTGCATGACCTTCTCGAGCGCCTTGAGGTCCTCGGGGGTGAACGGCGTCTCGACGTCGAAGTCGTAGTAGAACCCGTCGGTGATCGGTGGGCCGATGCCGAGCCGGGCCGCGGGGTTCACCTCCTGCACGGCCTGCGCGAGGACGTGGGCGGCCGAGTGGCGGAGCACGGCGAGCCCGTCCGGCTCGGTCAGCGTGACGCCCTCGACGACAGCGCCGTCGCCGAGCGCCGCGGACAGGTCGCGCAGCTCGCCGTCGACGCGGACGACGACGACGTCGCGCCGGCCGGCGAACAGGTCGGCTCCCGTCGTCCCTTCGTCCACGGTCTGGGCGGCGCCGTCGACGGTCAGGGTGATCTGTGGCACGGGTGCTGCTCCTCGGGATGGTCGGCGCGTCGATGCTACCGAGCGGGCCGTGCCGGGGGGACCACGCACGTCGCCGCCCGCGACGCGCTCGGCGACGGCCAAGTGGTCGCGGTCTCAGCGGGCGGATGGTGTCGGCGGTCCGACTGCTCCAACCGGGTGACCGTGCACAAGGCGCGATCCTCGGCGCCGTCGTTCCGGAAAGCGCCTACCGCGCCTCTGACCTGCGTCGCGTCCGCGGAGAGGGGGCGGTCGGGATGACCGACTTGCCATAGATCCGCCCGATCGAGGGATGACCTTGTACCTAGTAGGTGGGCGATACTGGGTTCGAACCAGTGACCTCCTCGGTGTGAACGAGGCGCTCTACCACTGAGCCAATCGCCCGTCATGCGGTGTGGTGCTCAGCAGAGCACCGCACGACGACGTCATGATGCTAGCGAACCCAGTGCCGAATGCCGAAACCCGGCACCGGCAGGGCCCTGGCACCGGGCCGTCAGGCTGCTGGTCCGATACGCGGAGGAAGGGGTGACCATGGCCGGACCAGTCAAGGATGTGCGTGAGGTCGTCCCGATGCACCTCGTCCTCTCGGACGCGAGCGTGCTGCCCGTCAAGGCGGAGCTGAGCTTCGACCCCGGTGACCCCTACACGGTCCGCGCCGCGTTCGTCGGCGCCCACTCGACCTCGACCTGGCTGATCGGGCGCGAGCTCATCGCCCACGGCGTGCTTGCCGACGCCTCCGCCCCCGCCGGGACGGGTGACGTCCGGATCTGGCGCGACGAGGACCCGGCCTACCTGCTCGTCGCCCTGAGCGGCGTCGAGGGCGATGCCCTCCTGGCCGGGCCGGCGGAGCCGTTCGTCAGGTTCGTCGCGGCGACCGTCTCCCTCGTGCCCTTCGGGTCGGAGAGCCCGCGCATGGAGGACGAGATCTCGCGGCTCATCGTCACGCTGCTGGACGCCTGACCCGCACGCTGCGGCTCACGGGTCGACGTCGAGCGCCTCCCGCTCGCGGTAGAGCTCGGCGACGCGTGCCGTGAGCGGTCCGGTCCGCAGGCCGGTGCCGTCCAGCGCCGTCACGGGGACGAACGTCCGCACCGACCCGCTCACCGCCAGCTGGGCCGAGCCGTCGACCGCCTCGTCGAGCACGGCGTAGATGAGCTCGCCGTCCGCGGCCTCCCGCACCGGCAGGCCCTCGTCGGCCGCCCACTCGAGGACGAGCTCACGGGTGATCCCCGCCAGGCAGCCGCTGCTCAGCGGCGGCGTGACCAGCTCTCCCCCGCGCTCGACGAAGACGTTCGTGCCCGTGCCCTCGCACAGCTCGGCACGCGTGTTCGCGAGGACCGCCTCGTCCGCCCCGCGGCGCACCGCGTCCGCCAGCGCGACGACGTTCTCGGCGTACGACGTCGTCTTGAGGCCCGCGACCGCGGAGCGTTCGTTCCGGGTCCACGGGACGCGGACCAGCCTGACCGCGTGCCGCGGGCCTGCCGGCGCGGCCGCGACCAGCAGCGTCTGGGCGCCCGGGGTGCGGGCCGAGCCGAGCGGCCCCACCCCGGC
>CAUQTR010000185.1:0-4870 GCA_963521045.1 uncultured Actinotalea sp. | reverse complement strand
GGCCGCAGCCGAGCCCGTGCCGGGCATGCGGGTGCTGCTCGACGACGACGACGTCGTGGTGGTGGACAAGCCGGTCGGCGTCGCCGCGCACGCGTCGCCGGGCTGGACCGGGCCGACGGTCGTCGGTGCGCTCGCGGCCGCGGGCTACCGCGTGTCCACCTCGGGAGCGGCCGAGCGGCAGGGCGTCGTGCACCGGCTCGACGTCGGCACGTCCGGCGTGATGGTCGTCGCCAAGAGCGAGCGGGCGTACACGCTGCTCAAGCGCGCGTTCAAGGAGCGCACGGTCGAGAAGGTCTACCACGCGGTGGTCCAGGGCCACCCGGAGCCGACGACGGGGACCGTGGACGCCCCGATCGGGCGGCACCCCTCGTCGGACTGGAAGTTCGCGGTCACCGAGTCCGGCAAGCCGTCGGTCACCCACTACGAGGTGCTCGAGATGGTGCCGGCCGCCTCGCTGGTCGAGGTGCACCTCGAGACGGGCCGGACCCACCAGATCCGGGTGCACATGGCGGCGCTGCGCCACCCCTGCGTGGGGGACGTCACCTACGGCGCGGACCCGGCGCTGGCGACGCGCCTGGGCCTGACCCGGCAGTGGCTGCACGCGATGAGGCTCGGCTTCGAGCACCCCGGGACCGGCACCTGGACCGAGGTCACGAGCGCGTACCCGGCGGACCTCCAGCACGCGTGGGACCTCCTGCGCGGTCCTGCCTGAGACGCCACGCCGGGCAGATCTGGGACGGCGCGCGGGGCGTGCCGTGAGTGTCGGATCTGCGACCTAGAATCGCGCCCATGGCTGCCGCAGGTTCCGACTTCGTCCACCTGCACGTGCACACCGAGTACTCGATGCTCGACGGCGCGGCGAAGCTGGACGAGCTCTTCGCCGAGGTCGCCCGCCAGGGCCAGACGGCGATCGCGACCACGGACCACGGCTACCTCTTCGGCGCCTACGACTTCTGGAACAAGGCGCGCAAGGCCGGGATCAAGCCGATCATCGGCGTCGAGGCCTACGTCACGCCCGGCACCAGCCGGTTCGACAAGACGCGCGTCAAGTGGGGCGAGGCGCACCAGAAGGACGACGACGTCTCGGCGAGCGGCGCGTACACGCACCTGACGATGTGGGCCCGGAACACCGAGGGGCTGCACAACCTCTTCCGCGCGAGCTCGCTGGCGTCCCTCGACGGCCAGATGGGCAAGTGGCCCCGCATGGACCGCGAGCTGCTCTCGACGTACGCGTCCGGGCTCGTCGCGTCCTCGGGCTGCCCGTCCGGCGAGATCCAGACCCGCCTGCGGCTGGGCCACTACGACGAGGCCCTGCGAGCGGCGGGCGAGCTGCAGGACATCTTCGGCAAGGACTACTTCTACGTCGAGCTCATGGACCACGGGCTCGACATCGAGACGAGGGTCCAGAAGGACCTCCTGCGGATCGCCCAGGAGATCGGCGCGCCGCTGCTCGCGACCAACGACCTGCACTACACCAAGCGCGAGGACGCCTCGTTCCAGGAGGCGCTGCTCGCGATCAACTCCGGGTCCACGCTCGCGGACCCGGACCGGTTCAAGTTCGACGGTGACGGCTACTACGTGAAGTCGGCGCAGGAGATGCGCCGCATCTGGGCCGAGCTGCCGGAGGCGTGCGACAACACGCTCGTGCTCGCGGAGCAGTGCGACGTCGCCTTCAACACGTCGGCGAACTACATGCCGAACTACCCGTGCCCGCCCGGCGAGGACGAGACGTCGTGGTTCGTCAAGGAGGTCGAGCGCGGCCTGCACGTGCGCTACCCCGGCGGGATCCCGGACGACGTGCGCCGGCAGGCGGAGTTCGAGACCGAGGTCATCACCGGGATGGGCTTCCCCGGGTACTTCCTCGTCGTCGCCGACTTCATCAACTGGGCCAAGGACAACGGGATACGCGTCGGGCCGGGGCGCGGCTCCGGTGCGGGTTCGATGGCCGCGTACGCGATGCGGATCACCGACCTCGACCCGCTCCAGCACGGGCTCATCTTCGAGCGGTTCCTCAACCCGGACCGCGTGTCGATGCCCGACTTCGACGTCGACTTCGACGAGCGCCGGCGCGGCGAGGTCATCCGCTACGTGACCGAGAAGTACGGCGAGGACCGCGTCGCGCAGATCGTCACGTACGGCACGATCAAGGCCAAGCAGGCCCTCAAGGACTCCAGCCGGCTGCTCGGCTTCCCCTTCGCCATGGGGGAGAAGCTCACCAAGGCGATGCCGCCCGCGATCATGGGCAAGGACATCAGCCTCACCGGGATCTTCGACCCGGCGGACAAGCGGTACAACGAGGCGGAGGAGTTCCGCCAGATCCACGCGGCGGACCCGGACGCCCAGCGCGTGGTCGAGCTCGCCAAGGGCATCGAGGGCCTCAAGCGCCAGTGGGGCGTCCACGCGGCCGGCGTGATCATGTCGAGCGAGCCCCTCATCGACATCATCCCGATCATGCGTCGGCCGCAGGACGGCGCGGTCATCACGCAGTTCGACTACCCCACGTCCGAGGGCCTCGGCCTCATCAAGATGGACTTCCTGGGGCTGCGCAACCTCACGATCCTCGACGACGCGCTCGCCAACATCGAGATGAACGGCAAGGCGCCGGTCGTCCTCGAGGACCTCACGCTCGACGACCCGGCGACCTTCGAGCTGCTGGGCCGGGGGGACACCCTCGGCGTCTTCCAGCTCGACGGCGGCGGCATGCGCACCCTGCTCCGGCTCATGCGCCCCGACAACTTCGAGGACATCTCGGCCGTCGGTGCGCTCTACCGGCCGGGTCCGATGGGCGCGAACTCGCACACGAACTACGCGCTGCGGAAGAACGGCGCGCAGCCCGTGGTGCCCATCCACCCCGAGCTCGCGGAGCCCCTCGCCGAGATCCTCGGCCAGACCTACGGCCTGATCGTGTACCAGGAGCAGGTCATGGCCATCGCCCAGAAGGTCGCGGGGTACAGCCTCGGCCAGGCGGACATCCTGCGCCGCGCGATGGGCAAGAAGAAGAAGGAGGAGCTCGACAAGCAGTTCGCCGGCTTCTCGGCCGGCATGCAGGAGCGCGGCTACTCCATGGACGCGGTCAAGACGCTGTGGGACATCCTGCTGCCGTTCTCCGACTACGCGTTCAACAAGGCTCACTCCGCGGCGTACGGCGTCGTCTCGTACTGGACGGCGTTCCTCAAGGCGAACTACCCGACGGAGTACATGGCCGCGCTGCTCACGAGCGTGCGCGACGACAAGGACAAGTCGGCGCTCTACCTCGGCGAGTGCCGGCACATGGGCATCACCGTCCTGCCGCCCGACGTGAACTCGTCGTCGGCCAACTTCACGGCCGTCGGCACGGACATCCGGTTCGGCCTGACGGCCGTGCGCAACGTCGGCGCGAACGTGGTGGACGCGATCGTGGCGGCGCGTGAGGCGAAGGGCGAGTTCACCTCGTTCACCGACTTCCTCGACAAGGTGCCCGCGGTGGTCTGCAACAAGCGCACCATCGAGTCGCTCATCAAGGCGGGGGCCTTCGACTCGATGGCGCCGAGCCGTCGTGCGCTGCTGCTCGTGCACGAGCAGGCCGTCGACGCCGTCGTCGGCGTGAAGCGCAAGGAGGCCGAGGGCCAGTTCGACCTCTTCGCGGGCTTCGGCGGGGACGACGACGCGGGGCTCACCTTCACGGTCGACGTGCCGGACGTGCCGGACTGGGACAAGAAGCAGCGCCTCGCGTTCGAGCGGGAGATGCTCGGCCTGTACGTCTCCGACCACCCGCTGTCCGGGCTCGAGCACGTGCTCGCGGCGGCGGCCGACTGCTCGATCGCCACGCTCATGGCCGACGACGCACGGGCGGACGGCTCGATGGTCACGGTCTGCGGGCTCGTGACGTCCCTGCAGCGCAAGATGTCGAAGAACGGCAACCCCTGGGCAGCCGTGACGCTCGAGGACATCGACGGCTCGGTGGAGATCATGTTCTTCGGCGAGACCTATCTCGCCTACTCGACGGTGCTCGCCGAGGACGCCGTCATCACCGTCCGCGGCCGCGTACGACGTCGGGACGAGACGATGCAGCTCCAGGCGGTCGAGGTGTGGCTGCCGGACGTGTCGGCGGTCGAGGCGAGACCCGTGATGATCACGATGCCGGTCTCGCGGTGCACCCCGCCCGTCGTGGAGCGCCTGCGGGAGGTGCTCTCGACCCACCCGGGGGTCACCGAGGTGCATCTCAAGCTCACGCAGCCCGGCCGGTCCACGGTGATGCGCCTCGAGGACGGGCTGCGCATCGACCGGTCGCCCGCGCTGTTCGCGGACCTCAAGGTGCTGCTCGGCCCCAGCTGCCTCGCGGGCTGACCCGGCAGGCTGCGCTCGCGGCGCGACCGGCTGCGCTCGCGCCGCGACCTAGACTCGCCCGGTGATCCACCTGACGCCCGAGCAGCACGTCTTCGTGACCGAGCGGCACCTGGCCACCCTGACGACGCTGCGCCCCGACGGGACGCCGCACGTGGTCCCGGTCGGGTTCACCTGGGACCCGGACCAGGGGGTCCTGCGGATCACGACCCGCGTGACCTCGGCCAAGGTCCGCCACATCCGCCGCGGGGCGGCCGCGGGCGGCGCGCGCGTGGCGGTCTGCCAGGTCGACGGCGGTCGCTGGCTGACGTTCGAGGGCACGGCGACCGTCCGCGAGGACGAGGCCGAGGTCGCCGACGCCGTCGCGCGCTACGCACGGCGCTACCGGCAGCTCGAGCACGACCCGCGTCGGGTCGTGCTCCGGGTCGAGGTGGACCGCATCCTCGGCTCTGACTACATGACCCGCTGAGCCCCGCCGCTCCACGACCCCTGCGCCGCCCCCTTCGCGGAGCGCCGCGCCGCAACGCGCCGGTGTGTCGCGTCACCC
>CAUQTR010000184.1:0-4920 GCA_963521045.1 uncultured Actinotalea sp. | reverse complement strand
AACGCGTGCCGCAGGGCCGCCGTGATCGCGTCCCACACCTCGGTGACGCGCGCGGTCCAGCGGTCGTCGAGCGCGAGGCCGGTGATCGGGGAGCCGGCGGCGCCGCCGGCGGACGCCGCGGCGAGCGCGCGCTCGAACTGGTCGCGTCCGATGACGGCGGTCATGGTCATGGCGGGTGCCTCCTGCTGTTCGGCTAGGGCCGGCTCGCGAGGTCGGGTCTCTCGGCCTCGATCGCGGCGCGGAGGGCGAGGAACGCCGCCTCCTGGCTCCTGTTCACCATCACGGTGTTCTCGTCCAGCGCCGCGCCGAAGGCGGCGGGGCCACCGAGCGCGGTGCGCTTCTGCCCTCTGCCGTCGACGCCGAAGAAGATGTAGCCGTTGAAGAGGTGGCCGGGCTTCTTCCACCCGAGGGAGGTGATCGAGGGCAGCGGGATGTGCTTCTCACCCTCACCGAAGGTGTGCCGCACGGCGAGGCCGCTGCGCACGATCCGCACCAGCCGGCCGTCGAAGACGACGATCCCGTTGAACCCCTTCACCACCATCGGGAGCTGCCCGGGACCGGCGGAGGGCGTCGGCTGCGTCATCCTCGAACCGTACCGGCAGGCGCTACGGCCGCGGCCCCGGCTCCGTCGTCGCCGGGTGGCCGTCCGTGAGCCGGACCTCGGTGTGGGTGGTCGCTCCCGGCACGAGGTCCTGCGCGAGCTCGTAGAGCGCGCCGGCGAGGTCGAGCAGCTCGGCGCTGTCCGGGTAGCCCTCGCCCTCGGGCACCTCGACGAAGACCGAGACGCCGCGTGAGTGCGGTGTCCCCGGGTCGGGGGGCGGTCGGCGGGCGCGCGGCAACGAGGTGCGTGCGGGGAGGTTCTTGGTGCTCATGGCTGTTCTTCCTGGGCGACGCTCGGCCCGGTGGGCCGCGGGTGGGGCGGGTACGTCAGCGCGTTCGACAGCGCATTCGACGGGATACCGCGTGGGCGTCAGCCGGATACCAGGACCGCGCGCGCCACCCATGGAGGGCGGGGCGGACGGAGGTCATGCGTCGATCGTCCCCCAGGTCGCCACCAGAAGCCAGGCCGTTCCACCGCTCGGGCGTCCGACCTCCCGGACCGTGCGGGGAACGACCTGGCTCCGCGGTCGCGTCAGGCGGCGCGGCGTGCGGCGAGAGCGGCCCCGGCCTCGGCGGCGGCCTCCTGTGCCTGCTTGTGGACCAACGCGGCGGCCTCGGTGAGGGCGTCCATCGCCGGGTTCACGCCGACGAGCGTCATCTCGCGCTCGATCACGGTGAGGTCCGCGCCCCACACCTCGGCGAGGACGCGCCGCAGGTAGTCGGTGTTGTGGTCCCAGCCCTCGCGCGGCGTGCCGGCGCCGTACGCGCCGCCGCGGGTGGTCACGAGGACGGTGGGCGTGCCCTCGAGCAGGCGCCTGCCGTAGGGCGCCCCGGCGATGGCGAGGTCGACCCACGTCTTGACGTGCTGCGAGACGCCCCAGTTGTACAGCGGCATGGCGAGCACGACGCTCGCCGCCTCCTCGAGCTCGCGGGCGACCTGCTGGGCGAGTGCCATGCTCTCGCGCTGGAGCGCGGTGCGCTCGGGCTCGGGCGTCGCGCCGGCGGAGACGGCGGCGGCCCAGGCGTCGGCGGGCAGAGGGTCCTGACCGAGGTGGCGGCGGACGACGGGGACGTCGGGCAGGGCGGCAACGAGCTCACCGAGCACGACGTCGGCGAGGGCGCTGCTGGCGGAGCGGTCGCCCTGGATGGTGGCGTCGACGCGGAGCACGGTCATGGAGGTTCTCCTCGGGTGAGTTACTTGAGCGTTCAACATGAAGGTAGGGCGTTGG
The DNA here is from genome assembly GCA_963521045.1 of uncultured Actinotalea sp. Lineage (GTDB taxonomy): Bacteria > Actinomycetota > Actinomycetes > Actinomycetales > Cellulomonadaceae > Actinotalea. Next base: position 3,091 of record CAUQTR010000184.1, on the reverse strand, counting down.
GATTGAACATTCAAGTCGCGGGTAGGATGGGATCTGTGAGCCCCGTCACCGAGCACGACAGCGAGACCGCCGAGGCTGCCGCGGAGCCGCAGGTGCCGTGGCTCTCCGAGGACCAGCAGCTGGCATGGCGCGACCTCATGTCGCTCGTCATGGTTCTGCCCGCCGCGCTGGACGCGCAGATCAAGCGGGACGCCGGCCTCAACACGTTCGAGTACCACGTGCTGGCCGCCCTCTCGGAGGCGCCGGGCCGCACCCTCGTGCTCAGCGACCTGGCCGCGATGGCCCAGGGATCGCTGTCGCGGCTGTCCCATGCCGTCACCCGGCTGGAGCGGTCCGGCTTCGTCGAGCGGCGCGCGTGCACCGACCGGCCCGGGCGCCACGTGGAGGCGCGGTTGACCGACGCCGGCTTCGCGCGGCTCGAGGAGGTCGCGCCCGGTCACGTGCGTGAGGTGCGACGGCTCGTGGTCGACGTGCTCACCCCCGAGCAGCTCGACGCGGTGGCCGACGCCTCGCGCGCCGTCGTGCGCGCCGTGATGACCGAGGCGCCCGAGGTGTGCCGGGAGGCCGGCGGCAGCTGACCCGCGGGCCTGCCAGACTCCTGCCGTGCGCAGCGAGGGATGGGTGGTCCTGGGGCTCGCCCTCGGCATCGGCCTGCCGATGATCGCGGGGGCGATCGCGCTCTTCCGCAAGGAGAGCCGCGTACGTCGCATCCAGCTCCCGGCCAGGCTGGTCAGCCGCGCCTACGCCGTGGCGGGCGACGCGCTGACCATCGAGTTCCCGGGGCCGGACAACGAGCCCCGCCGCACCGTGGTGTTCTCCGCGACCCGCCGCGGCCTCGGTGCCACGCCGACCTTCCAGGGCTGGGTGTGGGTCAACGTCGACGACCCGAGCGACGTCGTCGTCCGGCCCAGGGCGCGGGGGTTCTGGCCGCTGTTCCTCACGATCTTCGGCTGCGTCGTGCTCGTCGCGGGCTTCATCGTGACCATGGTCATTCTCGGCATGGGCGCCCTGGACGACCTGCCGACCCAGTCCTGACGGCCTTCCGGTCAGCCGGAGCGGCTCAGCCCAGCTCCCGGCGCATGAGGACGCGCTGGCGGCCGCCGCTGTGGGCGGTCGTCCTGGCGACGCGCGTGAAGCCGGCGCGCTCGAACATCCGGACGGTGCCGACGTACCCGGAGATCGCGTCCACCCGCTCCGGGCCGACGTCGACCGGGTAGCCCTCGACCACCTCCGCGCCGGACGCGGCGGCGTGCGCGACGGCGCCGTCGAGCAGGTGGTGCATGAGCCCCTTCCTGCGGTAGCCGGCGCGGACGACGAAGCAGACCGCGCTCCACGCGTCCCGCTCGTCGGGAAAGGGGATGGTGCGCGAGTTCATGAGGCGGCGGTAGGTGCTGCGCGGTGCGACCGAGCACCACCCCGCGACGACGTCGTCCACGTAGAGCAGCACGCCCGGGCCCGGCTCCGTCGCGCACTCGGCGCGCATGTACGCCGGCCGCTCGGTGTTGGGGACCCGGCTGTCGCGGTAGCTCATGCACCAGCACGCGCCGGCGTCGGCCCGCTGCGTGCCCACGACGGTCGCGAAGTCCTCGAACCGCCCCACCGCAGGCCGGACGTCGATCTCCATGGCGCGAGCGTACGCACGGCCTCCGACACGGGCCCGCCCTCCCCGCAAACGGCCTCCGACACGGGCCGCTCACCCGGGCCCGTGGCCGTCCGCGTCGTCACAGCACCGCCACCGGGTTGGTGGCGCTGGAGGTCACGCCGACCATCCGCCACGGCAGGGCCGCGAAGAGGAACTCCCAGCGGCCCGCCTCCCGGCACGCCGCCGCGAGCTCGGTGAGCTCCATGTTGTCGATCAGCCACAGCCCCATCGCCACCAGGGCCACGGTGTGGACGGGGCGCAGCAGGTCCACCGAGTAGCCGGACGGCTGGGCGTCCTGGACTCCGTCGTTGCCGAGGACGGCGACGTCGTGCGCGCGGAGGAAGGGCAGGCAGGCGGCGTGCAGGCCCGCCTGGCGTGCGTGGTGCCCGACGGCGTCCGGTCCCTCCGTGAGGATCGCCTCGACGTTGCCGGTGTGGACGAGCAGTGCGTCGCCCGGGCGGAGCTCCACGCCCTGGCGGGAGGCGGCGGCCTCGAGCTCACCGGGCAGGACGGCGTGCCCGCGATCGAGCCAGCGCACGCCATGCAGGGCGGCGACGTCGAGCAGGACGCCGCGGGTGACGAACCCGCGGTCCGCGTGGTGCATCGACAGCGACGTCGCACCGTGCCCCGAGGTGGTGTCCGACTCGTCGAAGCCGTTGTAGTTCCGGCCGTCCCACGAGTAGTGCGCGAGCCCGTCGACGTGCGTGTTGGAGCCGTGCGCGGAGATGCCGACGTAGTCGGACACCGCGTCGAACCGCAGGCGCCGGCCGCCGAAGTGGTCGGGCACTTCGTGCAGCCCCATGAACCGCTGGACGACCGCCGTCCCGGACCCGAGCGGGTCGGGCGACCGCGGGTCGATGTCGCGCGACAGGGAGACGGCGCGGCCGGTGCGGACGGTGGCGACGGCGGCGAGCCGGGTCGCGTCGGTGATGAGGTTGAGCGTGCCGAGCCGGTCGTCCCGGCCCCAGCGCCCCCAGTTGGACAGCGTCTCGAGGTAGCCGAGGACCTCGTCCTCGGTCGGCACCGGCGTCCCGGGGCTCACCGGCCGGGCTCCGCCCGCAGCGCCTCGCGGATCGCGCCGAGCGCGTCGCGGCCCGCACCGTGCAGGAGGCCTCGGTCGCCCGCCACGGTGACGATGCGGGCGCCCGTCGCGGCGATGCCGCCGAACTCCCACGCGGCGTTCGCGACGACGTACTCGATGGCCGCCGCCCGGCACGCGGCGACGACCCGGTCGTGGAGCTCGATCAGGTGGTCGTGCTGCACGTCGCCACCGAGGCCCAGCTCCATGGACAGGTCGAAGGGGCCGAAGAGCAGGCCGTCGAGCCCGCCCTCGGCGGCGATATCGGCGAGGTTCTCGACCCCTTCGAGGTCCTCGACGAGGCCGAGCACCAGCACGTCGTCGTCGGCTCGCCGAGCGTCGTGCTGCCAGTCGGTCGTGACGTGCCCGAC
>CAUQTR010000183.1:0-4934 GCA_963521045.1 uncultured Actinotalea sp. | reverse complement strand
GCCCTCGACGCTCTCGACGCTCTCCCCTGACCGGCCCGACCGCCGGAGCATCCGGCACGTCCCGATCCAGCCGATCCCGCCCGGATCGGGTCGATCCACCCGTCTGGTCCCGCCGGACCGTTCAACGCCCGCGCCTGCGTGCCGATGGGCCTCACGTGACCGCGCTCGAGCAGCCCCGCCTCGACCTCGCAGGCCCGGTGCTCGCCGACCTCGTCGCGCGGGACGGGCTGCGCTGCGTCTACCAGCCGCTCATCGACCTGGCCTCGGGCCGCGCGGTCGGCCACGAGGCGCTCCTCCGCGGGCCCCGGGGAACCGAGCTGGAGTCCCCGCTCGCACTCCTCGACGTCGCACGAGCGACCGGGCAGCTGGGAGACCTCGAGCGCGCCTCCCTCCGGCACGCCCTGCGCGGAGCTGCCACGCAGGCGCGCGGCGGCGGCGTGACGCTGTTCGTCAACCTCGAGCCGAGCACGCTCACCGAGCGGATCGACGTCGTCCTCGACGCGCTCGAGGACCGCCCCTCACACGTGCAGGTGGTCGTCGAGATCACCGAGCGCGCGTTGGCGGCGGACCCCGCGGGGATCCTCGCCGCCGCCGACCTCCTGCGCGCCGCCGGCTGCGCCCTCGCGCTCGACGACGTCGGCGCGGAGCCCGCGTCCCTGGCCTTCGTGCCTCTGCTCCGGCCCGAGGTGGTCAAGCTCGACCTGGGCCTCCTGCGCACGCTCGGTGACCCCATGACGATCGCCGTCGCGGACGCGGTCCGTGCGTACGCCGAGGCCACCGGTGCGGAGGTCGTGGCCGAGGGCATCGAGGTCGAGGACGACCTGACGCGTGCCCTCGTGCTCGGTGCGACCCTCGGGCAGGGGTGGCACTGGGGCCGCCCCGACGAGTCGATGGCGCCGACCACGCCCTCTCCGGGGCGGTTCGCCGCCCGGCCCGTCGAGCAACGGCCGCCGCGCACCCCCTACGACGTCGTCGTAGGAACCGGACGCATCAACCGCGTCCCCAAGCGTCTCCTGCTGCCGCTCTCGCAGACCCTGGAGCTCACGGCGCTGCAGTCACGCGTACCGCCCATGCTCCTGTCCTGCTTCCAGGAGGCGCACCACCTCACGCCGGCGACCGGCCGGCGCTACGCGGCGCTCGCCGGTCAGCTTCCCTTCGTCGGGGTCCTCGGCCGGCGGATGCCGGCGGAGCCCGCCACGGGGGTGCGTGGTACGGCGCTCGACGCGGACGACCCGCTGGCCCTCGAGTGGACGGTGGTCGTGCTGGGCGCGCACGAGAACGTGGCCCTGGTCGCGCGCGGCGTGACCCCGGCCGCCGGCGACGTGCCGCACCCACGCCCGGCGGACGGCGACCGGCAGTTCGACTTCCTCGTCACGCACGACCGCGCACGCGTCACGACCGTCGCGCGCACGCTTCTCGACCGGATCACCCTCCGCTGACGCCGTGGGGTCCCCCGTCCGGGGCCGTGGGTGCACGAGGATGGTGTCCTCTGCCCACCCCTCCCCCGAGGAGAGCCTGTGCCCGGTGTCACCAGCGTGGACGTCGCGCGTGCGAGCGGCGTCTCACGGACGACGGTCAGCTACGTGCTCAACGGCACGCCGGGCGTGACCATCTCCGAGGCGACCCGGCGCCGGGTGATGGAGGCGGCCGAGCAGCTCGGCTACGCGCCGTCCGCGGCCGCCCGTGCCCTGCGACGCGGGCGCACCGACCTCGTGCTCTGCGTCCTGCCCAACTGGCCGATCGGGCCCGTCCTCGACCTCGTGCTCGACCACCTCGCCACCGCGCTGGCGGAGCGCGGCCTGTCGGTGCTCGTCCACCACGGCCGGGGGCCGCGACCGCTGTCGGAGCTCTGGCGAGCGGTCACCCCCCTCGCCGTCGTGGGCTTCACCGCCTTCCCCGCCGCCGAGGAGCGGGCGATGCGCCAGGCGGGCATCCAGGTGGTCAGCACCATGACGGAGCCCGAGAACCCGCGGGCGTTCGCGGCGGACCAGGGGCACATCGGGCGGCTCCAGGTGGAGCACCTCCTCGCCCGCGGGCACCGTGTGATCGGCCACGCGGCACCGGTCGACGAGCGGCTCGTGGACTTCGCGGCGCCACGCCTCGAGGGCGTCCGCGCCGCCTGCGCGGCGGCGGGTCTCGCGCCCCCGGTGGTGGCCGACGTGGAGCTGACGGTGGGCTCCGCCGCCGACGCGGTCGAGCACTGGCGCGCCGCCGGCGTGACGGCCGTCGCCGCCTACAACGACGAGGTCGCCCTCGCCGTCCTCGCCGGGATCCGGGCACGAGGTCTCACCTGCCCGCAGGACCTGGCCGTCATCGGCGTCGACGACCTCCCCCTGGCGGCGCTCGCGTCGCCCGCGCTGACGACCGTGGGCCAACCCGTCGCGGCGCAGGCGGACTACCTTGCCGCGGCGGTCCTCGCGACGCTCAGCGGGGCCACCCAGCCGCCTCCGGCGCACCCGGACGAAGGCCTGCGCGTCGTGGGACGCGAGTCGACCTAGCCCCGCGAGGCCGCGACGCACCCCGCGGCCGGACACGGGTCCGGCCGGGTGGGGCGTCACGTGCCCCACCCGGCCGGGTCGCCGGTCGTCGCCGGTCGTCGCCGTTCGTCCGGCTCAGCCGGCCGCGGGGAACTCCACGACGAAGCTCGGGGTCCCGGTGTTGCTGTTGTCCACGGGTGCCCCCGTGTCGTTGACGACGTGGTCGATCGTGCCCGCGCTGAGGTTGACGGTCATCACGTGGTGCAGCTGCACCCCGGGCGTGACCGGGACCTCGAAGCCGCGCGCGGCGTGGATCGTCGGGTCGACGTTGGTGAAGACGTACGACCCACCGCCCCAGAGCTCGTGCTGCTCGACGTCGTCCGCGACCTTGTAGGCCGCCCAGCCCAGCACCCCGTCGTGCTGCCATGCCGCCTGGTTCGGCGGGTCGTACGGCAGCTCGTTCTGGAAGAAGACGGTGCGACCGCGCTCGCCGTTCCAGATGACGTTGTACTCCTGGTAGTGCTCGACGAAGAGACCGGTCGCGGTCACGTCGTCGCCGTTGACGACGACGCCGTTGCGGCCCCGACTCACGTCCCACCCGAACGAGCCCGGCACGCCGTGGTCGGCGCGCCACGCCCAGATGTGGTCGACGAGCACGTGGTCGCTGTTGACCTCGAGCGTCACGTCGGCGTTGCCCACGTGCGGTCCACCGATGCGGAAGTAGATGTCGCTCAGGGTCGTGGGGTTGGCGGGGTCGCTCTGGCCGTGGCCGTGGCCCCCGCCGTGCCCGTTGCCCCATCCGTGCCCGTGCCCGTGCCCGTGGCCCCGGCCTCGGTGGTGCCCGTGGCCGTCGCGCGGCGACTCGCCGACACGCAGGAGCGTGGGGGACTCGACCTCACCGGCGTCGATCGTCAGACCGGCGACGACGACACCGGGGACGTCCGCGACGGTCAGCGGCACGGCGCCGCCGACGGCCGTGAGCGTCGCGTGGCCGATGCCGAGCACGACGGTGTCCGCCCGCTTCACCTCGATGCTCCGGGCGACGTCGTAGACGCCCGGGGTGAGGAGCAGGTGCTTGCCCCGCGCCAGCTGGCTGTTGATCCGCTGCACCGAGTCCCCCGGCCTGGCGACGTAGAAGTCGCGCAGCGGGATCGTGCGCCCGGGCGTCTCCCCCTCGTCCCACGTGACGCCGCTCGAGTCCTGCTGGGCGGCGGGCACGCGGACCTGGTACCGGCCGTCCGCGTCCACGTGGAGGTAGGGCTTCTCGCGGCTGACCGGGGTCGCCTCGAGCGTGGTGTAGGGCGGGTCGGGGAAGGTCGCGTCCGAGGGTGCGCCGTCGACGCCGGAGAACACGGCGTTCCAGACTCCGTTCGACCAGCTGCCGACCTGGCTGTTGCGGGTGAGCCACTGCTGCTGGGAGCCGTTGACCACGTCGCCCGCGCGGCTGTCGGCGATGTACCCGCCGCTCGCGTACTGCGGGCCGGCCGTGCAGTAGTCCATCAACGAGAGCGTCCCGCCGGTGACGTCGACGCGGCGCATCGAGACCGCCTGCGACACGGCCCAGAAGTTGGCGCTCGACCGGCACCCGTCCTGGCCCGCGGCGTTGATCGTCAGGGACAGGTTGGACAGCGTGCGCCAGAAGTTGACCAGCGCGAGGCAGTTGCTCGTGCCGTCACCCTCGAGGCACCGGTTGTAGGCCTCGATCTTGCCGTTGATGACGACGTCGGTCGGTGATGCGCCGAGGCCGGAGACCTCGGTGTAGTAGCCGACCTTGATCTGCAGCGGCTCGGTGTCGGTGCCGTACACGCCGGGCTTGAAGAGGAGCGCGTAGCGGGACGTCGCCATCTCGGCGTCGACCTGCTCCGCGTGGATGGCGTCGACCCGCGCCTGGATCTCGCTCACGGGCATCGACGGGTCGAAGACGACGACGTTCGGACCCAGGTCGGTGACGCCGGGGCCACGGTGCGCCGGCGCGGCCGCGGCCGTCGCGGAGGTCGCCGCGGACACCGCGGTGGCGAGAGCGACGCCGACGGTGACGACGCGCCGCGGGTGCGACGGCCGTCGGGCGGCCCCGGGTGGGGCAGGGGGTCGTGCGAGGTGTGGTGCCATGCGAGGCGGTCCTCCCCATCGAGGTGGCGTGCAGGCGGAGCGAGTGACTCGTGTCACCTCACTCGATCCCACCGTCGCCGATCTCGCGTGTCAAGACCTTGTCCATTCACCCGGACGGGTGCACGTGCGGCCACCGGTCGCGGCCCCCGGGTCCCGGACCTAGCCTCGGCGCGTGCAGGCACCCCGGACCCGCGCATCGGGCGCCGCGGCCCTCGTGACGGGGCTCGTCACGGCGACCGCCCTGGTCGGCTGCGCGCCCACGGTGGGCGACCTCTTCCCGGAAGCGCCGGCAGCGGTCGAGCGGCTCGGGTCCCTCCAGATCCGCTCGGAGCCTGCGGTGCCCGCGGC
>CAUQTR010000182.1:0-4939 GCA_963521045.1 uncultured Actinotalea sp. | reverse complement strand
CCGACGCGCCGCTCGACGACGAGGTGCCGCGCGAGGACGCCCGCGGCGTGACGTGGTGCGAGCCGCGCGTCGGCGTCGACGTGCGCTACCTGCACCGGATGGGGGGCGGGCGCCTGCGCCAGCCGGCCGTGCTCGCGCTGAGGACCGATGCCGCCGTCGACCCGTGGGAGGTGCCGTGAAGGACGACGCGCAGTGGGTGGAGGTCGAGGGGCAGCGGGTCAAGCTCACGCACCTCGACCGGGTCATCTACCCCTCGACCGGTTTCACCAAGGCCGAGATGATCGGCTACTACACGGCGGTCGCGCCGGCGATCCTGCGCCAGCTCGAGGACCGGCCGGTGACGCGCATCCGGTTCACCACGACGGTGCACGGCGAGAAGTTCTTCGAGAAGAACACGCCGAAGGGCGCGCCGGAGTGGCTGCGGCACCACGTGCTGCCGGCCAGCCCCGGGACGGAGGACGAGGGCACGATGCTCGACCTGCCCGTCCTCGACACCCTGCCGGCGCTCGTCTGGTCGGCGAACCAGGGCGCCGTCGAGCTGCACACGCCGCAGTGGACGGTCGGCCCGCGCGGAGGCGTGCGCGACGCCGACCGCCTCGTGATCGACCTCGACCCCGGCCCCCCGGCCGGCCTCGACGAGTGCGCGCGCGTGGCGCACCTCGTGGCCGACCGGCTCGCCGAGGACGGGCTGACGACGACGTTCCCCGTGACGAGCGGCAGCAAGGGCATGCAGCTCTACGCACCGCTGCCCCGGACGCGCCGCGCGACCGAGGTGCGCGAGTACGCCCGGGAGGTCGCGTACGAGCTCGCCGGCGCACACCCCGACCTCGTGCTCGCGAACATGAAGCGAGCGCTGAGGCCCGGCAAGGTGCTGCTCGACTGGAGCCAGAACCATCCGGCCAAGACCACCGTCACGCCGTACTCCCTGCGCGCCAAGGACGAGCCGCGCGTCGCGGCGCCGCGTCGCTGGGAGGAGGTCGAGACAGGGATGGTCCAGCTCGGTCCCGACGACGTCCTCCGGCGGCTCGAGGAGGAGGGCGACCTGCTGGCGGCACCCGCGTCGCGTCGGCGGTAGCCGTCCGCCGGCGCGGCGACGTCGGACGCCGGTCACCCCCGCTCGAGGTGCGGAACACGCCAACTGGCGTTGGATGATCACATGATCGTCCGTCTCGGGATCGCCGCTCCGCTGCGGGCGCTCGTGGGCGTTGCGGCATCGGTCGTGCTCGCGGGCGTGCTCGCCGGGTGCGGCGCCACCATCCCCTCCGACCCGGAGGGCACGCTCGACGACGTGCGCGGCGGCGTGCTCCGCGTCGGGGTGTCGTCCGCCCCACCGTGGACAGAGCCGGGGCCCGACGACGACGCCGGGCCGGCAGGGCTCGAGCCCGACCTGGTCCGCGCCTTCGCCGAGAGCATCGACGCCGAGGTCGAGTGGACGCGCGGCGGCGAGGAGCAGCTGGTGGACCAGCTGCACCGCGACGAGCTCGACCTCGTGGTCGGCGGCCTCACGGCGACCTCGCCGTGGGCGGACAAGGCCGCGCTCACGTACCCCTACGCGCACACCGTGGGACCCGAGGGCGCACCCGAGGCACACGTGATGGCCGTGCGGATGGGCGAGAACGCGTTCATGGTCGAGCTCGAGCGCTTCCTCCTGGCCCAGGAGGTGCGGCCGTGACCGTGCGCTTCGGGCGGACCGAGCTCCCGCCGGACCAGGAGCGGGACCTCGCGCGAGCCGTCCGGCTGGCGTGGCTCACCATCGCGTTCCTGCTCACCGCCGTGACGGTCATGTACCTGGCGATGGGCAGCTCCCAGGCGATGAAGGCCGCGTGGGCCGAGGACCTCCTGTCCTTCGTGCCGCCGATCGCGTTCCTCGTCGCGGTCCGCACGACGCGCCGGCCGCCGAGCGCGCGGCACCCGTACGGGCTGCACCGCGCGGTCGGCGTCGGCCACCTCGTGGCGGCCACCGCCCTGCTGGCGATGGGCCTGTTCCTGGTGTGGGACTCGGCGTCCGGGCTGCTCGCGGGCGAGCACCCGCCGGTCGGGGTCACCATCGTGGCCGGCACGGTCGTGTGGTCCGGCTGGCCGATGGTGGCGGCGTTGGCGTACACGGCCCTGCCACCGGTGCTGCTGGGCCGCGCGAAGCTGCCGCTCGCCGCGTCGCTGCACGACCGGGTGCTGCACGCGGACGCGGACATGAACAAGGCCGACTGGATGACGGCGGTCGGCGGGATCGCCGGCGTCCTGGGCATCGGGGTGGGCCTGTGGTGGGCGGACGCGGCCGCGGCCCTGTTCATCTCGGGCAGCATCTTGCACGACGGCGTGCGCAACATGCGGGTCGCCGTCTCGGCGCTCATGGACGCCCGCGCCGAGACGGTCGACGGGACCGACCCTCACCCCGTCGTCCGCCGGCTCGACGAGCGCATGCGCGCGCTCGCCTGGGTCGAGGAGGTGCGCTCGCGGGTCCGCGACCAGGGCCACGTGCTCCACGCGGAGGTGTTCGTCGTCCCCCGCGACGGCCGGACCCCGACCCTCGGCGAGCTCGACGCCGCTCGCCGGTCGGCCGCGGCGCTGGACTGGAAGCTTCAGGACGTCGTCGTCGTCCCGGTGCCGGAGCTGCCGGACGAGCTGCTGCCCGGCGGCGACGACCGTCCGCGCGGTCACGACGCGGGCTGACCCTCGACGGTCCGACGGCCCCCGGCCGGCGCAACGGGGAACCTCACGCCCGTGAGCTCCTCGGAGACCGCCCACAGCCGCTGCTGGACGGCCACCTCGTACGACGCCGGGCTGGAGGTCACCGGCTGCGGGTGACCCTTGACCTCCCGGCGCCCGCCGGGGCCGTAGTACTGGCCTCCGAGCACGCCGGGGTCGGTCGCGGCGCGCAGCGACGGCAGCGCGCCCATCGCCGGCGTCTGCCCGATGAGCGGCGCGAGCCACGTGAGCGGGAGCCGGAGGGCCGCGGGGGCGTGGCGGGCGAGGTCGGTGCTCGAGATGCCCGGGTGCGCGGCCACCGCGACCGTCGTGCCGCGCGGGGCGAGCCGGCGCTGCAGCTCGTAGGTGAACATGAGGTTGGCCAGCTTGGACTGCCCGTAGGCGCCGACCGGGCTGTACGACCGCTCCCACTGCAGGTCGTCGAGGTGGATCGCCGCCCGGATGCGGTGGCCCGTGCTGCTGACCGTCACGACGCGCGAGCCGGGCACCGGCAGCATGAGGTCGAGCAGCAGCCCGGTGAGCGCGAAGTGCCCGAGGTGGTTGGTGCCCAGCTGCAGCTCGAAGCCGTCCTGCGTGGTCCGCCTGGGCGTGTACATCACGCCGGCGTTGTTGATCAGCAGGTCGACCCGGTCGAGCCCCGAGCGCAGGTCCGCCGCCGCCGCCCGCACGGAGGCGAGCGAGGTCAGGTCGAGGGCCTGCACGCTCACGTCGCCCGTCATCCGGGCCGCCGCCTGCTCCCCCCGGGCGACGTCGCGCACGGCCAGGACGACCGACGCACCGCGCTCGGCGAGCACTGCTGCGGTCTCGAACCCGAGCCCGCCGCTCGCCCCGGTCACCACCGCCACGCGCCCGCGCTGGTCCGGGATGTCAGCCGTGCTCCACTGCTCGTTCATGTCCCGCTCCCTGAATAACGTACCGGAGGTATCTTCCACGAGGAACGCTAAGGTACCGCCGGTACGCTGTCAACGTACCGGCGGTACGTAAGTTAGCCTGGTCGTCATGAGCTTCCAGCGGGCACGGACCGAGGAGCAGCGTGAGATCCGCCGCAGCGCCATCCTGGACGCGGCTGCGGCCATGCTCGAGGAGATGCCCGTCGCGGCGGTGACGCTCAACGAGCTGAGCCGGCGGGCGGGGCTCGCGAAGCCGAACGTCCTGCGCTACTTCGAGTCGCGCGAGGCCGTGCTGCTCGAGCTGCTCGACCGGTTCCTGCAGGACTGGCTCGCCGACCTGGCCGCCGCGCTGGAGCGGGTCGACGCCGCGCTTCCCCTGGCCGACCGGGCGACCGCCGTGGCCGGTGCGCTCGGCGGTTCGCTGGCCCGCCGGCCGGTGCTGTGCGAGCTCTTCGGCGCCCAGGGCAGCGTCCTGGAGCACCACGTCTCCGTCGACGTCGTCGCGCGCTACAAGCGGGCCTCCCTGGAGCGGCTGGCGACCATGACCGCGCTCCTGCGCGCCCGCCTGCCCGAGCTGGGCGAGGACGCGCACCTGTTCAGCCTGCAGACCATGGTCCTGGCGGGTGCGCTGTCGGCGTACAGCACACCCCCGCCGAGCCTGCAGGCGGCCTACGAGGCCGAGCCCGAGCTCGCCCGCTTCCACCTCCGGCTCACCGAGTCGCTGCCGCTCGCCCTCACCGCGACGCTGCTCGGCGTGCTGCCGCGCGACGTGGTTGGCTGAGGACGTGAACGACCCCGCAGTCATCGACCGCCTCCTGCGCACGCCCGGGCGGTGGGCCGTCGTCGGGCTCTCGAACAACCGCGCGCGCGCCGCCCACGGGGTGGCCGCGTACCTCCAGTCGCTCGGTCACGAGATCGTGCCCGTGCACCCGCGGGCCGAGACCGTGCACGGAGCGACGGGCTACGCGCGGCTCGCCGACGTGCCCGGCCCGGTCGACGTCGTCGACGTGTTCGTCAACTCCTCGATCGCCGGCCCGGTGGTCGACGAGGCCGTCGCGATCGGCGCCCGCGCCGTCTGGCTCCAGCTCGCCGTCTCGGCCCCCGCCGCGGAGGACCGCGCCCGCACCGCCGGCCTGGACGTCGTGGTCGACACGTGCCCGAAGATCGAGGGCGCCGCCCGCGGCCTGTGAGCCGGCCGCGGCTCGGAGGGGTGGGTCAGCCGTAGAAGAGGCGTTCGACCACCGCGCGGGCGCGGCGGCCGCTGCGCAGGTACGTCTCCTCGAGCTCGGCGCCCGACGCCGGGCCGTAGCCCAGCAGGCGGGCGAGCGCCGTCAGTGCGCGGC
>CAUQTR010000181.1:0-4957 GCA_963521045.1 uncultured Actinotalea sp. | reverse complement strand
CGTCCTGGCCCTCCTGGAGCGCGGTCTGCGCGTCCTGCAGCGCGGGGTCGAGGCGCACCCGCGGGTCGCCCGACGATGCCTGCGGGTCGGTCGGCGCCGCCGTCGGCGGCGTCGTGGGCTCCGCGGTGGGCGACGACGTGGGGTCCGTCTCGCCGTCCGCCGGCGTCTCGCCGTCGACCGGTGCGTCGGGCACCTCCTCGGCGTCGTCCCCGGGCGTCACTCCGTCGACGCCGGCGTCGCCGCCGAACACCTGGTCGAGCGCCTCCTCGAGCGTCTCGGCGAAGCCGATCTGCTCGCCGAACGACACCAGCACGCGCTGGAGCAGCGGGAACTGCGTGCCCTGCGAGGACTGCACGTAGACCGGCTGCACGTACAGCAGGCCGCCGCCGACGGGCAGCGTCAGCAGGTTGCCGCTGACCACCGTGGAGTTGCCGCCCTTGAGCAGGTTGATGGTCGTGGAGACCTCGGGGCTGGCGTCGAAGTTGTTCTGCACCTGGCCCGGCCCGGGGACCGTCGAGTTGCGGGGCAGCTCGAGCAGCCGCAGCTGGCCGTAGCCCTCACGTGGCTCGCCGTCGGCGTTGCCGGGTTCGGCGTCCACCGCGAGGAACCCGGTGAGGACCTCACGGTTCGTGTTGCCGCCCGGGACGAAGGTCGACGTCAGCGAGAACGTCGGCTCGTCCTGGCCCGGCATCTGCAGCGTCAGGTAGTACGGCGGCTGCGTGAGCGACTCGGTGATCGGGTCCTGCGGGTTGCGCCAGAAGTCCTGGCCCGAGTAATACTCCGCCGCGGAGTCCACGTGGTACGTCGCGAGGAGGTTCCGCTGGACCTTGAACAGGTCCTCCGGGTACCGCAGGTGGCTCATGAGGTCGCCCGAGATCGCGCTCATCGGCTCGAGCGACGCCGGGAAGATCTCCTGCCACGCGGCGAGGATCGGGTCCTCCGCGTCCCAGGCGTACAGCGTGACCTCGCCCGTGTACGCGTCGACGGTCGCCTTGACCGAGTTGCGCAGGTAGCTGACCTCCTGCGGCGCGAGCGCGGCGATCGTGTCGGACGTCGCCGTGAGGGCGTCGGCCGTGACGTCGTCCAACGGGCGCGACGCCGAGTAGGGGTACATGTCGCCGGTCGTGTACCCGTCGAGGATCCAGAGCACCTTCCCGTCGACGACCGCCGGGTAGGCCCGGCTGTCGAGGGTCAGGTACGGCGCGACCTTCTGGACGCGGTCGTGGGGGTCACGGTCGAAGAGGATCTGCGACTCGGTCGTCACGCGGTCCGAGAACATGATCTGCTCCGAGCCGAACTTCAGCGAGAACAGCAGCTGGTTCCACAGGTTGCCGATGCTCGGGCCGGCCGGCTGGTCCTGGGTCGGGTAGGTCGTGTTGACCTGCCCCCCCGCCTCGTCGTCCGGGTAGTCCAGCTCCCACGGCTCCGTGCCCTCGGGAGCCCCGACGATGGAGTACTCGGGCGAGTTCTGGCCGAAGTAGATGCGCGGCTCGTAGTCCCCCAGCGAGCCCTCCGACGGGATGCCGCCCTGGTAGAACGCGGGCCGGCCGTCGGCGCCCGTCGTGTTGCCGTAGGCGGCCACGATGCCGAACCCGTGGGTGAACACCGTGTGGTCGTTGACCCACGTGCGCTGGTCCTGGCCGAGGCCGTCGAGGTTGAGCTCGCGGACCGCGACGACCGTGTCCCGGCTCTCTCCGTCGATCTCGTACCGGTCGACGGAGAGGGTGTCGGGGAAGTTGTAGTACTGCTTGTTCTGCTGCAGCTGGCGGAAGGACGGGCTCACGACAGCGGGGTCGAGCAGGCGGATGCTCGCCGTGGTCTCGGCGTCCTCGCGCAGCGCCCCCTCCTCGGCCTCGAGCGTCGCGTTGTAGGGCGTGACCTCGACGTCCTCCAGGCCGAAGGCGGCCTTGGTCGCGTCGATGTTGCGCTGGATGTACTCGGCCTCGAGCTCCTGGGCGTTCGGGACGACCTGGAAGCGCTGCACCACGGCGGGGTAGATCCCGCCGATCGCGATCGCGGAGACCACCATGAGCCCGACCCCGATGGCCGGCAGCCGCCAGTTGCCGCGCACGGCCGCTATGACGAAGAGCGCGGCCACGAGGACGGCGACGCCCGTGAGGATCGCCTTGGAGGGCAGCACCGCGTTGACGTCGGAGTAGGACGCTCCCTGGATGAGCTCGCCGGCCTTGGTGAGCAGCGAGTACCGGTCCAGCCAGTAGTTGGCGCCGATGAGGAGCATGACGAGGGCCGCGGTGACGCCGAGCTGGATCCGCGCGGCGGGCGTCGTGCGCTCACCCGTGCCGCCCAGGCGCAGGCCGCCGTAGAGGTACTGGGTGGCCACGCCCGCGATCCCCGCGATGACGACGACGGCCATGAGGAACGACACGATGAAGCGCAGCACCGGCAGGTCGAACATGAAGAACGACAGGTCCAGGCCCCACTGGGGGTCGCGCTCGCCGAACTCCCCGCCGTTGAGGAAGAGCAGGACGTCGTCCCACTGGGCCGACGCGGCGGCCCCGGCGAAGAACCCGAGCACGATCGGAGCCACGAGCATCACCAGGCGCCGCAGCGGCTCGATCATCTCCCGGTACTGGTCCAGCGAGGCCTGCTCCGGCGTGGACGGCGCGTAGACCGGCCGGGTGCGGTACCCGACCTGCAGCGCCGCGTACACCGCACCGGCCATGAGCAGGAAGCCGAGGGCGAACAGCACCCCCCGCGTGAGCCACTCCGTGCGCAGCACCTCGACGAAGCCGAGCTGCTGGAACCAGAGCACCTCCGTCCACACCTGGGCGGTGATCATCAGCAGGATGCCGGCGATCACGAGCACGACGATGGTCGGGCCCAGGGCTCCTCGGCGGCGTGGCGTCGGCCGGGCGGCCGGACGCGGGGTGGGTGCGAAGGTCACGTCGTCAGTACCTGTTCCGTCGGTCGAGCGGGGTGCAGTCGGCGCAGGTCACGCGCCCCGGCGCCGCCCGGACGCTGCTGCCGTCCCGCGGCGTGCTGGTGCGGCGACGGCTGTGGGTGCGTACCGGGTCACGCAGTGAACGTCCCTGCCTGTGCACAGGTTCCCACACGCCTGGGAGCATGACGGGATGAGTGAGCCGACCGAACCCACGCCCGCCGACCCCACGACCCCCGACCGACCCGCCGATCCCGGCACGACGCCCGCGCCCGGCACCGCGGCGCTGGCCGAGGCCGTCCACGAGATCGAGCGGCACGTGGCGGGCGGCGGCTGGGACGGGCCGGTCCGCGTCTTCGCCCTGGTCCTGACGGGGCGCGCGCTGGAGACCGAGCCCGGGCTCGAGGCGCAGCTCCAGCCCGAGGTCGTCGCCCGCGCGCGGCGCGACCCCCACCACCTCACGTCCGTGGAGCAGGAGGACCTGCCGGGTGCCGCCTCGCTCGAGGACCTGCTCGCGCGCCTCTCGTGGCCCGAGACGGTCGACGGCGCCGCCGTCGTCGTCGAGCGCGTCGTGCTGCCGCCCGCGGCCGAGGACGCCATGCCCGAGGACCCCGACGAGGCCGTCGCCTACCTCATGGCCCACCCCGACCGTCAGGACGTGCGGATCGCCGTGGGGGTGCTGCGCGGCGGCGAGGCCTGGTGCGCCGTCCGCACGCGCGCCAACGATGCCGACGACGCCGTCGGTGGTGCGCCGGACCTGGTCCCGGGCCTCGTGCACGCTGTCGGCGCCACGCTGCTCTGACGGCGCGGGTGCGTCGGACGGCCTCGCTGGCGGCGGCTCCGCCGGCGAGGGGCTCAGCCGCAGCCCGGCAGCCCGTCGCCTTCGCCGGCGCCGATCGCAGTCATCGCCTCCCGCGCCTGCGTGAGCGTCGCGACGCTCACCACGGTGAGCCCGTCGGGCACGTGGCCGACGACCTCGTCGCAGTTGGCCTCGGGGGCGAGGAACCAGGTCGCCCCGTTCTCGCGCGCGCCGGCGAGCTTCTGCCGGATGCCGCCGATCGGGCCGACCACGCCCGTGAGGTCCATCGTCCCCGTGCCGGCGATCGTCAGCCCGGCGACCTCGTCCTCGGGGGTCAGCAGGTCGATGATGCCGAGCGCGAACATCGTTCCGGCGCTCGGACCGCCGATGTTGTCGATCTCGATCGTGACCTCGACCGGCAGCTCGAACTCGGGGTCGATGAACACGCCGAGCAGCGCCCGGCCCTCGCCGTCGTCGCCCGTCGTGACCTCGAGGTCCACCGGCTCGCCGGACCGCTCGACGCCGATCGTCACGCCCTCGCCCGGGCTGACCTCGTCCAGGATCGCGCTGAGCTCGGAGAACGCGTCGACCGGCGTCCCGTCGACGGCCACGACGACGTCGTCCGGCTCGATGACCCCGTCCGACCCGGACCCCGGGGCGACCCCCTCGATCACGAGCCGCGTCGGCACCTCGTACCCGAGCTCCTCCAGGGCCGCGACCGTCGCGTTCTCCTGCGAGCTGACCATCGCGGCGGCGCTGCGCTCGGCCGCCTCCTCGCGGGTCTCGGTCGGTGGGAACACCTGCTCGGAGGGCAGCACCGCGTCCTCGCCGCGGAACCAGCCGTCGAGCACGTCGACGAGGCCCACGCCAGCGCCCGGCCCACCCGAGACGTCGACCGTGGTGAGCAGCAGGGAGCCGGTCGACTCGTAGGTGCGCTCGCCCTCGATCGTGATGAGTCGCGTGCCCTCGTGCTCGCCGAGGGTGTCCCGCGTCGGCCCCGGCTCCTGGACCGCGTACGGCAGCGGCAGCGCCGCGGCGACCGCGAGCAGGAGCGCCGTGACGACCGTGGCCACCGAGGCCGTGATCGCGCGCGGCGTGAGGGGGACCGGCTCCGGCTCGCGCATGCTGTCGGGGAGCAACGCGGCCGGCGTCCCGGGCGGCAGGGCGTACGGGGGGTCCGTGTGCTGCGGGGGGTACGTCGGCTGTGGGGGGTGCGGGGGCTGTGGGGGGTACGGTCCGGCGCCGGGGTCCGTGGGGTG
>CAUQTR010000180.1:0-4965 GCA_963521045.1 uncultured Actinotalea sp. | reverse complement strand
CCGGTCGACCCGGCCGTCGCCCCCGCGGCCGAAGCTGCGGAGGCGCCCGCCGAGACGGGCACCTCGGCCGAGTCCGAGCTGCCCGCCACGGAGCCGGTCGCGGCGTCTCCCTACGCGGGGATGTACCAGGTACCGCTCGACATCACCGTGCTCGGTGGATACGACGCGACCCTGGATCTCATCAACAGGCTGCAGCGTGAGAACCCACGCCTCGTGCTCGTGCTCTCGTTCACCATGACCGCCCAGGACGAGCAGGCGGCCACCGCCGGCCGGCCGGCCGTGGCGGCCGGGTCGATCGAAACGGTGGTGTCCGCGCTCGCGTTCGTCCTGGTCGACCCCGAGGCGGGCGTCCCGGCCGACCCTGCGGTTCCCGTCGAGCCAGCCCCCCTGCCTGTCCCCAACGGGCAGCCGAACCCGTTCTCCTCGGGTGGCAGCGGGAGCTGACCGCACGATCGCCGCACGTCACTCGGCCCACGTCCGCAGCCCGGACGTGGGCCGAGGTGCGTCCGGGCCCGTGGAAGGATCAGGCCATGCTGCGCTGGTTGACCTCGGGTGAGTCGCACGGCCCTGCGCTGGTGGGGATCCTCGAGGGTCTGCCGGCGGGAGTCGAGGTCACCACCGACGACGTCCGGGCCGCGCTCGCGCGGCGCCGGCTCGGCTACGGGCGTGGCGCCCGCATGTCGTTCGAGCAGGACGAGGTGCGCGTCCTCGCCGGGCTGCGCCACGGCGTGAGCCAGGGCGGGCCGATGGCGATCGAGATCGGCAACACCGAGTGGCCGAAGTGGGTCGACGTCATGTCCGCCGATCCGGTACCGCCGGAGCGGCTCGTGGTGGACGCCGGGACGGGCGACGAACGTGAGATCGCCCGCAACCGCCCCCTCACCCGCCCGCGGCCCGGCCACGCGGACCTCGTGGGCATGCGCAAGTTCGGCTTCGAGGACGCGCGGCCGGTGCTCGAGCGAGCCTCGGCCCGCGAGACGGCGACGCGGGTCGCGCTCGGCGCCGTCGCGGCCCGGTTCCTCGAGCAGGCCGTCGGAGTCAGGCTCGTCGCGCACGTGGTCCAGATCGGCCCGCTCGCCGTTCCCGACGACGCCGTGCTGCCGACGCCGGACGACGTCGCCGCGCTCGACGCCGACCCCGTGCGCTGCTTCCATGCGCAGGCGTCCGCGGAGATGGTCGCCGAGATCGACGACTGCCAGAAGGCCGGCGACACCCTGGGCGGCGTCGTCGAGGTGCTCGCCTACGACGTGCCGACCGGGCTGGGGAGCTACACGCACTGGGACCGGCGGCTCGACGCGCGGCTGGCCGCGGCTCTGCTCGGGATCCAGGCGATCAAGGGCGCCGAGATCGGTGACGGCTTCCGCACGGCCGCCCGCCGGGGCTCGGCCGCGCACGACGAGATCGAGCGCGACGCCGCGACGGGGCGCATCCGCCGGCGCACCAACCGCGCCGGGGGCCTGGAGGGCGGCATGACGAACGGCGAGGTCCTGCGCGTCCGTGCCGCGATGAAGCCCATCTCCACCGTTCCGCGGGCGCTGGCGACCGTGGACGTCACCACCGGCGAGGCCGCGCACGCGATCCACCAGCGCTCGGACGTGTGCGCCGTGCCCCCGGCAGCCGTCGTCGCCGAGGCCATGGTGGCGCTGGTGCTGGCGGACGCGGTGCTCGAGAAGTTCGGCGGTGACAGCGTCGCCGAGGTGGCGCGGAACCACGCCGCCTACCTCGACGCGATCCCCGAGCTGCAGCGGTGAGCGCCTCCGCCCGGACACGCGGCCCGATGGCCGTCCTCGTGGGACCGCCGGGCTCGGGGAAGTCCACGGTCGCGCGTCAGCTCGCCGTCCGCCTCGGGACGACGTCGCGCGACACCGACGAGGACGTCGAGCGCACGGCCGGCAAGCCCATCGTGGAGATCTTCGTCGACGACGGCGAGCCGCACTTCCGGGCCCTCGAGCGGGCGGCGGTCCTCGCCGCGCTCACCGAGCACGAGGGTGTTCTCGCGCTCGGCGGCGGTGCGGTGCTCGACGAGGTCACCCAGGAGGCGCTCGGGCTCTACCGGGACATCGGCGGCACGGTGGTGTTCCTCGACGTGACCCTCGCGCACGCCGCGCCGCGGGTGGGGTTCGCGGTGGCCCGCCCCCTGCTGCTCGGCAACCCCCGCGCGCAGTGGCAGACGCTCATGGAGGCCCGGCGGCCGGTCTACCACCAGGTGTCCACCCTGCGTGTGCTGACCGACGGCCTGAAGCCTGCCCAGGTGGCGGACGAGATCCACGCCGCGATGACCGGTGCGGCGAACCCCGCGACGGAGGAGTCCCGCGATGACTGAGACGGGCACGCCCGCCCCGCCCACGCCCGCCCTACCCACGCGGATCACGGTCGCGGGGGAGCGCCCGTACGACGTCGTCGTCGGGCGTCACCTGCTCGACCAGCTGCCCGGGCTGCTCGGCGAGCGGGTGCGACGCGTCCTCGTGATCCACCCGGGCGCCCTGACGACGTCGGCGGAGGCGGTGCAGGAGGACCTGCGGGCCCAGGGCTACGAGGTCTTCCTCGCCGAGGTCCCCGAGGCGGAGGAGGCCAAGACCGCCCAGGTCGCCGCGTTCCTGTGGGGCGTCCTCGGCCAGGCCGACTTCACGCGCAGCGACGCCGTCGTCGGGCTGGGCGGCGGGGCGACGACCGACCTGGCCGGGTTCGTCGCCGCCACCTGGCTGCGCGGCATCCGCGTCGTGCAGCTGCCGACGACCCTGCTCGCGATGGTCGACGCCGCCGTGGGCGGCAAGACCGGGATCAACACGCCCGAGGGCAAGAACCTCGTCGGTGCGTTCCACCCGCCGGCGGGCGTGCTGTGCGACCTGGCGACCCTGGAGTCGCTGCCGGTGCACGACCGCACCGCCGGGCTGGCCGAGGTGGTCAAGGCGGGCTTCATCGCCGACCCGCGCATCCTCGAGCTCGTCGAGCAGGACCCGGCAGCGCTGACCGCACCGGCGCCGGACGACGCCGGCTGGGCCACGCTGCGCGAGCTCGTCGAACGCTCGATCGCCGTCAAGGCGCGCGTCGTGGGGGAGGACCTGCGCGAGGCCGACCTGCGGGAGATCCTCAACTACGGCCACACGTTCGGGCACGCCATCGAGCACGTCGAGCGCTTCTCGTGGCGGCACGGGGCGGCCGTGTCCGTGGGCATGGTCTTCGCCGCGGAGCTCGCGCGCGTCGCGGGCAGGCTGGACGACGCCGTCGTCGACCGGCACCGGGCCGTGCTGTCCTCGCTCGGCCTGCCGACCGCCTACCGCGGGGACCGGTGGGAGCGGCTGCTCGGGGCGATGCGCCGGGACAAGAAGTCGCGCGGGGACCTGCTCCGCTTCGTCGTGCTCGAGGGCCTCGCGCGCCCGGCCCGGCTCGAGGGGCCGGACCCGACGCTCCTGGCGGCGGCCTACGCCGAGGTGAGCCGCGAGGCGCCGTCGGGCACGGCGATCGCCCTCTGACACCTGCCGGGCTGCGGCACTGCTGGCCTGCCTGCCCGCCCGCGTCCCCTAGCCTTGCGGCCATGACGCGCGTGCTGGTGCTCAACGGACCCAACCTCGGCCGGCTCGGCGTGCGGGAGCCTGAGGTCTACGGGTCGGCGACGCTCGAGGACCTGGCCGCGCAGGCGCGGGTGTGGGGGAGCGCGGACGGGCTCGACGTGGACGTCCGGCAGACCGACGACGAGTCGACGCTCGTGGGCTGGCTGCACGAGGCGGTCGACACGCGTGCGCACGTGGTGCTCAACCCCGCGGCCTTCACGCACTACTCGTACGCGCTGCGGGACGCGGCGGCGCAGGTGACCGGCGCCGGCCTCGTCCTCGTGGAGGTGCACCTGTCGAACCCGTACGCGCGCGAGGAGTTCCGTCACACGAGCGTGGTGGGGGCCGTGGCGACCGGCACCGTCGCGGGGTTCGGGCTCGAGTCGTACCGGCTCGCCCTGAGCGCGGTCGCCGCCCGCACCGCCGCCTGACGCCCACGGGACGGACGGCCGTCCGATCAGCGACGAGTGGCGACAACGTCGGACCCTTGTTGTTGCGAGAACAAGGCGCTAGACTTGTGGTGTGTTCGTCGTGACGATCGACCAGGTGGGCAGCCGGACCGTGGGTGACCGGGTCGAGCAGCTGCTGCCGCTGCTCGACGGCGCGGGCTCGCGCGGCGGGAGAGCCTTCGAGCGCACCGTGGGCGATGAGGTGCAGGCCGCAGTCGTCGAAGCGGACGACGTCGTCGACCTGACGTTGCGGGTGCTGCGGATCGGGGGCTGGTCGATCGGCATCGGCGCAGGCCGGGTCGACGAGCCGATGCCGGAGTCCGTCCGGGCTGCGCAGGGGCCGGCCTTCGTGCATGCGCGCGAGGCGGTCGAGTCCGCGAAGAGCCGGGCGCGCGCCGTCCCGGTGGCGGTGCACGGGGACGACGCGCAGGCCGCGGGTGACGCCGAGGCGGTGCTCGCCCTCCTGGGGGCTGTCGTCGTGCGGCGGACGCCGGCCGGCTGGGACGCGGTCGACGCGGTCGCCCGATCGGGGCGGGCGACGCAGGAACAGGTGGCCGCACGCCTGGGTGTCACGCAGCAGGCGGTCAGCCAGCGCCTGCGCACGGCGCTGTGGAGCGAAGAGGTGGCCGCTCGTGGTGCGGCGTCCCGGCTGCTCGCGCGCGCCGAGGGAGCGCCGCCCGTCGTGTGACGGTCTCGCCACGTGACGGTGCATGCCGGACGACGACGCCGGCGACAGGCGTGCCTGCAGCCATGCCTGTCAGTGCCTGTCGGTGCCCGTCGGTACTCTCGCCTCGTCGAGGAGGGGGATCAGGTGGACAGCTGGCTGACGGTGCTCGTGGGTGCCGCAGGGCTCCTGCTCAGCGCGCTGGGGGGCTGGCCCCTGACGGCGGGTGTCCTGGCGCTCGCCGCACGGTCGCCCGACTCGGGCCCCGGGGGCACGGCGCCGGACGGGACCGCGCTGGGTG
>CAUQTR010000179.1:0-4968 GCA_963521045.1 uncultured Actinotalea sp. | reverse complement strand
ACCCGGGAGGGCCGCCGTTGAGGCCGGGGCGGGGCGGCGCCGGGGTCGCCTACCATGGGCGCGCAGGCGCCGAGGGGCGCCCACCGAGGAGGTCCGCGTGAACCGAGCGTCCGCTGCTGTCGTCGCGAGCACGGTCGGCGTGCTCCTGCTCTCGGGGTGCGCCGGGGATCCGTCGACCGCCGCCGTGGTCGACGGGCGCACGATCACGAGGGACGAGGTCGACGCCGCGGTCGAGGACCTCGCGGCCGGCAACGGTGAGGGCGCGGGCCAGGTGGTGTGGGCCCTCGCGGTCGCGCCCCTGTACATCGAGGCGGCCGAGGCGGAGGGGTTCGGGATCTCCGCGCAGGAGGCCCGCACGGCGCTCGGCGACCCGCAGCAGGCCGGCGGGGCGGACGGCGTGATCGCCGACTCGACGGTCGAGATCGCCCGGTACTTCATCTCCGCGAACACGCTCGAGAGCGAGGGTGCCGGGGAGGTGCTCCAGGACGTGGCCGACCAGGTCGCGGCCCTCGAGATCGACGTCAACCCCCGCTACGGCGACGTCGACCTCGCCGCCGAGACGGTGCGCGAGGGTGCCGTGCCCTGGCTCGTCGGCCTGGACGGCGCGGGCGCCGAGGGCTGACGCCGTGGGCGTCGGCGGGCGCACGGGGGAGCAGAGCGCGTCCGGCGGCACCCTGGTGCCCGGCGCGGGCGTCGCGGACCTCGTCGCCGTGATGGACCGGCTGCGCTCGCCCGGCGGCTGCCCGTGGGACGCCGAGCAGACGCACGAGAGCCTCGCGCGCTACGCGGTCGAGGAGGTCTACGAGCTGCTCGAGGCGATCGCCTCGGGGGACCGCGACGCGCTGGTGGAGGAGCTCGGCGACGTCCTGCTTCAGGTCGTCTTCCATGCCCGGCTCGGGCAGGAACGGCCGGACCCCTTCGACCTCGACGAGGTCGCCGCGGGGGTCGCCGCGAAGCTCCGCCACCGGCACCCCCACGTGTTCGCCGGTGCCGAGGTCGACGGCAGCGCCGGGGTCGCGGCGGCGTGGGAGAAGATCAAGGCCGAGGAGAAGAGCCGCACGTCGGTGCTCGACGGCATCCCACCGGCGCTCCCCGCGCTGGCGCGCGCCCAGAAGGTCGCGGGCCGTGCGCACCGCGCCGGCGTGCTGCCGACCGTCGGGCAGTCCGGAGAGGGCGAGCACGACGGCGCCGTGACGACCGGGTCCGCCGGCCTGCACGGCCCGGAGGCCGAGCTCGGTGACCGCCTCCTCGCCCTGGCCTTCGAGGCAGAGGCCCTCGGGGTCGACGCCGAGGGCGCTCTCCGCGCTGCGGTGCGCCACTACGAGGCGCGGGTGCGCTCGGCCGAGACGACCCGCTAGTCCGAGACGCTGCCCGCAGGGGCGTGCGCCGAGCGAGCCGCCGTCTGCAGTGCGGCGGCGATGCCGAGGAACTGCTGGGCGATGGCCTCCGGGTCGAAGGCAGGCTGCCCGCTGTGCTCGAGCGCGAGGGCGGCCATCTCCTCGTAGTGCTTCTCGTCGCCGAGGAGCGACTCGATCGCCCGCGCCCACTCGGCGGCGGGCGCCGTCGGCTCCAGCAGCACGGCTCCCGGGCCGGCCGCCTCGGGCAGACCCCCGATGCGGCTCGCGACCTGCGGGATGCCGTTGGCCGCGGCCTCGAGCACCACGCGACCGAAGGCCTCCTCCCACTGGGAGGGCGCGAGCAGCAGGGCCGTCCGCGAGTAGACCTCGGTGACGTCCAGGGTCGAGGGCTCGAGGCGGACGTTGGGCAGCTCTCGTAGGCGTGCCTGCAGGTCGGCGCGCTCCGGCCCGCCGAGCAACCACCCGTCGATGAGGAGGAACTCCCGGTGCGGGAGGAGGCGTGCCGCCTCCAGGGCGATGGCCTGCCCCTTGTTCAGACCGGGGTTGAAGAGGGTGACGTACGTCGGGCGCTGGTCGTCCGCGACGCACACGTCGCGGTCGACGCACGGGTAGATCACGGTCGCGTGGACGCCCAGCCGCTCCGTGACGTTCGCCGCCATGAACGCGGAGTTGGTCACGACGTGGACCAACGGGTGGTGCAGATCCGCCGCGAACGTCGGGTCGGTCTGCGCGACTCCCGCGAGGTGCTCGATCTCGTTCAGCGCGACGACGTTCACGATGGCTGGGATCCCGCGGGCCAGGGCGCTCGCGACCACCCCGGACGCCTGCAGGCCCTGGGTGACGATCACGTCCGGGCCGCTGTCCGCAAGACGATGGCCGAGCAGGCGCATCAGCATGGCTGCCCCGACCCGCCGCGTCGGGTAGCCGTTGGCATGGTCGACCTTGACGATGAGCCCCGGGGTGAGCCGCTGGCGCAGGCGGTACGGCAGCAGTCGGCGGCCCCCCTGCCGCGTGGCGAGGACCTCGACGTCGTGCCCCAGAGCCTGCATCTGCAGCGCTGTGTGATGGATGTCCATGATGCCGCCCGTGACCAGCTCGGGGCGGTACGCATACGGAACGACGAAGGCGATGTGCACGGTTCCGGCTCCTCCACAGCATCGGGAGCACCTGCATCGCCCGGGCGGTCGTCGGCGACGCGGTGCGCGCCTCAAGGTAGGGCTCCAGAACGGGCAAAAGGGGACTTACCCATGCACTTCACCCGTTCGGTGGATCCTGGCCCGCCGGGGTGGTGGCAAATGGCTGAACTTCTGGCGCGAGCGCCCCGGGCACCCGGCTCATGGGGCACCCTGT
Organism: uncultured Actinotalea sp.; assembly: GCA_963521045.1. Taxonomy (GTDB): domain Bacteria; phylum Actinomycetota; class Actinomycetes; order Actinomycetales; family Cellulomonadaceae; genus Actinotalea. Next base: position 2,260 of record CAUQTR010000179.1, on the reverse strand, counting down.
GGTCGCGGTGCCCGGCTTGTCCGGTTCCGCCCCGATCGATCCCTGCGCCGATCGCGCCGCGCGCGCGTTCGGGCACGCACGAAGGTGGTGGCCCTGTGGGTGGTCCCGTGTCGGCTGACGTCCGCGCGCGTCCGGCTCCGGACGTCGTCGTGATGCGACGGACGTTCACGGACTGCACGACCCCACCGGACCTCCGCGCGGCGAGGTTCCCGGCCCTCAAGGCTCTGCGCCGACTCGCCCTCACCCGCTCGGGCACCTTCTGCGTCGAGACGACCGATCCCGTCATCGCCCTGACCTACGACGACGGGCCCGACCCGGTGCACACCCCGCGCATCCTCGACGTGCTCGCAGCCCGAGGTGCCCGCGCCACCTTCTTCATGCTGGCCGACGCGGCCGAGCGTCATCCGGGCATCATCCGGCGGATCCTCGCCGACGGGCACGAGCTCGGGCTGCACGGGCCGGACCACACCCGGCTGACGTCGCTGTCCACGGCGGAGGCGCTCCGTCGTGTCGTCGACTCGAGGGCACGCCTGGAGGCGGTGGCAGGAGCGGCCGTCCGCCTGTTCAGGCCGCCGTACGGCGACTGCACGACCGCGCAGCTGCGCGCGATCACCGCGGAGGGCCTCGAGGTGATCTCCTGGTCCTGCTCCGCGCTCGACTGGCTGCACGACGACGAGGAGGCCATCGCCGCCAACGCCATCCGCTCGAGCCACCCGGGCGGGATCATGCTCCTGCACGACACCCGTGCGGATCCGGAGACGCTTCGACCGGGCGAGACCCTGCCGGCGTTCGACCGGGCCGGTGCGCTCGCCATCCTCCTCGCCAGCCTCGACGAGCGGGGGTTCGAGACCCTCCACGTCAGCCGGCTCACCGCCCGTTACCCGCGGGTCCGGACCTTCTCGCGCGCCTGGCTCCGCTGATCACCGCGTGCTCCTCGGGGACCTCCGCAGCGCGGAGGTCGAACCCGTCCGTTCGAGGCGGGGGGACGGCTGGCCTCATCGCACGCGAGACGCGAGCGGCAGCCGGTTGAGCCCAACGTCCTGCCGTTCGTCGGTGCCGACGGTTACGGTCGAGTGCGGTGTGCGACACCGGCCTGGCGGGGCGGGTGCGGATGCTGAGGTTCGGCAGCGGGACGGAGCGTACGGATGAGGATCGGTGTGCCGCGCGAGGCGCGGACCGGCGAGCGGCTCGTCGCCGCGACGCCCACCACGGTCGGCCAGCTGCACAAGCTGGGCTACGAGGTCGTCGTCGAGCGCGGTGCGGGTGCGGGTGCGTCCTTCCCCGACGTCGCGTACGCCGAGGCGGGCGCGACCGTGGTCGAGGCGGACGAGGTGTGGGCCGCCGACGTCGTCACCGCCGTGGCGACGCCCGCACCGGAGCGCCTCGCCGTGCTGCGCCCCGGGGCGCTGCTCGTCGCCATGATGTCGCCGCACACCCGGCCGGACCTCCCGGGGACGCTCGCGGCCGGCGGCGTCACGGGCCTTGCGCTCGACGCCGTGCCACGCATCTCCCGTGCCCAGTCGCTCGACGTGCTGAGCACCCTGTCCAACGTCGCCGGGTACCGCGCCGTGATCGAGGCCGCCGAGGAGTACGGCGGCATGTTCACCGGGCAGGTCACGGCGGCCGGCAAGACGGCCCCGGCCGAGGTGTTCGTCATCGGGGCCGGCGTCGCCGGCCTCGCGGCCATCGGTGCCGCGGTGAGCCTCGGCGCGCGCGTCCGGGCCTACGACGTCCGGCCCGAGGTGGCCGAGCAGATCGAGTCCATGGGCGCCGACTTCGTCCGTGCGGGGGAGCCGGCGGACGCGGCAGGCCCGGCGGGGGGCGGCGACGGCTACGCCGACGCGCTCACCGCCGAGCAGGAGGCGCTCACCGCGCGGATGTACGCGCAGGAGACGGCCCGGGCCGACGTCGTCATCACGACGGCCCTCGTGCGCGGCGCCGCGCCGACCACCATCACCGCGGCGATGGTGGCCGGGATGCGGCCGGGCAGCGTGATCGTCGACCTCGCGGCCTCCGGCGGCGGCAACTGCGAGCTGACGGTCCCCGGCGAGCGGGTGGTGACCGACAACGGCGTCGTCGTGCTCGGCTGGACGGACCTCACGAGCCGGATGCCGCGGCACACGTCGCAGCTGTTCGGCACCAACGTCGTGCACCTCATGGCGCTGCTCACCCCCGAGCGCGACGGCACCCCGGTCCTCGACCTCGAGGACCCGGTCCAGCGCGGCATGACGGTCGCGCACGACGGCGCCGTGCTCTGGCC
>CAUQTR010000178.1:0-4980 GCA_963521045.1 uncultured Actinotalea sp. | reverse complement strand
GCCGGGGGTCGGGCGAGCACGACCATGACGGCGAGCACCGCGGGGACGGCGAACGCCGGCCCGACGGCCTCCGCGGCCGCGCGTCCCGCTGACCCGGCTCCGCCGAGGAGCCCGACGACGAGCCCCCAGAGCGTCATGCAGCCCAGTGCCGTGGTCCAGCGTGCCCGCTCGGCCCACCGCAGCAGCGGGCCGCGCAGGTGGTACCCGGCGAGGAAGAGGACGAGGTGCTGCATCGCGCGGTCGGCTCCCCACGAGCCGGTCGTGACCAGCCCGCTGCCGACCAGGAGCGACAGGCACGCGGGCGGCAGCAGCTGCACCCACGTGGGCACCCGACGCACGAGGTGCGCCACCACCAGGTAGGCGGCGAGCGCGACGACGAACCACAGCACGCCGTCCGCGGTCACGATCTGGCGCAGATGCTCGAGCACGTCGTGCCGGACGGAACGCCCACGGCTGACGGCGGCACGCGCCACGGCGAACGCGAGGTGCACCGCGGACCAGACGACGTAGAGGTACAGCAGCGGCACGACGCGCCGCGCGAGCAGGCTGCGCAGCGGCCCGACGAGGTGACGGTGCACGAACAGTGCGGCGAGCACGAACCACAGCGGCAGCGCCTGGACGAGCACGGCCATCACCGCGAGCGCCCGGCTGTCGGCCCCGACGGACCACAGCTGCGTGCCGACGTGGAACGCGACGACGCCGATCATCGCGCCACCCTTGGCGACGTCGACCCACACCAGCCGCTCCGCCGGCGCGTCCTGGGCGAGGTCCGGGATCTCGGGCCGCTCGTCCGGTCCGGCCACGGGCGCGTCCTCCGCCCGGAAGGGCCTGGCTGCCCGGCGGAGCACGACGAGCAGGACGCTCGCGCCGAGCACGACAGCGCACACCCCGGCGACCGCGCCCGCGCGGGCCGGCCCCGGTGCGAGGAACGGGTAGGGAGGGTCAGCGCCGCGTGCGATCGAGGCGAGGGCCACCAGGACGTACGCGGCCGGCAGCACCAGGGCGACCGGGACGTCGCGCAGGCGCGGTTCGCAGACCCGCCGACCGGTGACGGCGTGGAGGGCGGCCAGCACGGGAACGACGAGGTGCTCGAGGTACGGACCGAGCCAGGCACCGAGGTCCGCCGTCAGTGGCGGGAGCGGGCCGAGCAGCCACGCGTGCACGACGCCGGCGGTGACGGACCCGACCGCCGCGACGTCACTCGCCTGCTCGACGAGGCGACCCCGCGCGCCGGCGAGCTGCAGCGCGGCGAGCGCCGTCACGCCCACGACGGCCCAGAGCGTGAAGAACCTCCCGACGACGCCCGCGTCGTTCGCCCGCACGACGACGACGAGCGCGAGGCCACCGACGACGACCAGGGCCGCCCGCAGCCAGTCCGTCCGTTGAAACATCGTCCGGTGCCCCGTCGTCCGGTGCCCCGTCGCCCGGTGCCCCGCGGCGCCACGCGCGCCCGTAGTGCCCGGCACGCCCGGTTCGGTGCGGGCCACGGCTCTCCCGCTCGTGCGCGTGGCGGGCCTCTCTCCCCTCGGCACCCGGAGCGGTGCGACGAGGCACAGCGTAGGGAGTGACGCGTCCGGTTCGCACCGGTCTGTCCGGTGCGTGGGCACCCCACCCCTGCACCCGCAGCTCGCCGGGACGTTCGGCTGACCTGGGAGAGCCGTTACGCTGGGCCCGCTCACCGCGTCATGCGGCGACGCGCGGGCGTAGCTCAATGGTAGAGCCCCAGTCTTCCAAACTGGCTACGCGGGTTCGATTCCCGTCGCCCGCTCCGTCGGAGCCCACGCCGGCTCCGGACCGGGCTGCGATGCCGGCCTGTAGCCACCCGGCGGGCACCGGCCCGCTACCCTCGGCGCCATGACCGCGCCCGTGCCCGCCCGCACCGGGCCGGACGACCCCGAGCGCGCCGTCACCTCGGCGCCGGCCCATGCGCAGGCCCCCCTCCCGTCAGTGCTCCGCGAGGGCGCCGGCGTGCTCCGGGACACCGGTCGGCTGCTCGCCGCGTACTGGCCGATGCTGCTGGCCGTCGCGTGCACGGCCACCGTGGCGCGCGCCCTCCTGCTGCAGCTCGCCATCGTCGCCTCCCGTTCGTGGGCGATCCTCGTCGAGCTCGTCCAGGCCCTCGTCCCGTTCGCGCAGATCCTTGCAGTCGTGGTGATGCTGCTCCTCATGCGGGGGGCGCACGCCCCCACGTCCGGCGCCCCGCTCGACGTCTCGGGCGACGCCACCGCGGCGGCCCGTCCGTCGGTTGCGGCACGGGCGGCACGGGCGCTGTCCGCGCTCGTCGTCGCGGCCTCCGCCGTGCTGATCCCCTTCCTCGTGATCTACGAGCACGACGGGACGCTCACCGAGGAGCGGTTCACGATCGGTTACGCCCTCGTCGGAGACCTCGACATCGACAACGGCGAACGCATCGCCTCGCGCTTGTCGCTCTCGGCGACGACCTCCGTGGTGGTGACCGTCGCCGTCGCACTCCTCGCGCGCCGGGTGCTCACGGGGCTCGTGCGCCGCACGCCCCCCGGCCACGACGGTCGCCGCGCCGCCCTCCGCCTCGCCGCCGGCTACTGCGAGGCGATCTGGATCGTCCTGGGGGCGCTCGTCGTGAGCCAGTCCCTCGGCTCCGCCAGCCAGTGGTGGCACAGCCGGGTCGCTGGCGCGGCCGTGGACGCGTGGTGGCAGGGGGTGTCGGCGTCCCTGCCGCATCTCGCCGGCGGGGTCGATGCCCTGCTCGCCGGCGCCGCACTCCTCGTCGGCGCCGCGGTCACGGCCATCATCATCCCGCTGGCGTGGCTCAACCTCGCCGCCGTCGTCTACGGCGTGGAGGCCAGCAAGGTCCTCACCGCCCGGGACCTCGCCACCGGGCGGCGCGCGGGCGCCGTCGTGGCGCGGGTCGGCGACGAGCGCACCGACCGCGCGCTGGCCCTGCTCACCGACCCGGAGCGCCGCTTCGGGGCCGTCATCGGTGCCGCGGGTCTCATCGCGCGGGCGGGCTGGCGGCCCGTGCTCGTCGTCTGCCTCGCCTTCACCGTGACGAACAACGCGGACCTCCTCGTGTGGGAGCTCGCGCGGGTCGTCGTCGGGCCGCAGACCTTCGTCGCCTGGGACGGCCTCTCCTCGGTGCTCGACGCCGTCGGCCAGGTGGTCGACCGCGTCCTCACCCTCGCCCTGGTGGCCGCGGCCGCCAACGCGATCATGGTCCGCCTCGGCCTGCCCGACGCGCTGCGCCTGCCCGACGCGCGCCGCGGTCAGTCCACGGGGAACGCGGCGTAGGCCGCGCCGAACCCGCTCGCGTCGCGGTTGCCGGTCGAGACCCTCACCTCGGTGGGTTCGGCGCTGTCGGGCAGGAGCACGTGGATCTCGCTGACGTGGACGCCGGGCCGCGGCTCCGGCGTGCCCGGGGGCGGGGGCTCGTCGAACTCGTTCGGCTCGGGGAGGGCGCCGCAGGCCACCGCCTGCACGGGTGAGCCCGCGTCGAGGCCGAGCGCGGGGACGGTGAAGCTGCGCCCGCGGTCGTCGACCACCGACAGGTCGCAGTAGCGGAGCTCGGGGTGGCCGCTCCGGACCTCGACCACGGCTCGCCACAGCGCGTACCCGGGCGGCGGGTGGACCGGGTCGCCGAAGTCCTGCGGCACCACGAGCAGGCGCTCGAAGACGTCGAGGCGCAGCCCGGTGTCCTCGATCTCCACCCAGCCGCGCCCGTCGGGGTGCACGGGCACGTGGTTCTCGACGGGCCACCAGCCCGAGCGCGCCTCGTCGCTCGACGTCCAGGCGAGGGCGGCCAGCGCGGGGACGAGGGCGATGAGCCCGACCCGGTGGCGGCGCCGCCAGCTGGCGTATCGCGTCGGCGTGGGAGACCGCGTCGATGCGCTCACGGCAGCGGCTCCTGCAGCTCGCGGGGCGCCGGCACGAGGAGCTCGCTCGACACCTCGTCGACGACCACCGGGATGCGCGCCTCACCGCCGAGCCTCGCATCGGAGCGTCCGCGGACGACGACGGTGAGCCTGCCCAGCGCGTCCTCGGGGACCTCGTAGACGAGCTCACCGCGGATCGGCGACGCCGGTTGCGGCGACCCGAGGTTGTCCGTCGACGCCCGGCGGGCGACCGCGAACTCGCGCCCGGCGGCGTCGACGAGGTGCACCTCCGCGAACGGGCCCGGCTGGTCCCCACCAGCGATCGAGAGGTCGACGGCCACCCAGACGCCGTCCGTGCCCGCCGGGCCGTCGAAGGGCGTCTCGACGGTCTCCGCCGCGCGGGCGCCGTGCACCGTGACCACGCCGGGCCAGACGGGCACGAGCTCGCCGACCTCCCCGGTCGTGACGAACGGGCGGAAGATGAGGGCGTGCCGCTCCACGTGGTTGACGAGCAGCCCGCCGGCGAGCACGACGACCGCGAGGCCGACGTGCACCAGCTTCTGCCGGGCGGTCGACGCGCGGCTCACGGCGTCACCTCGCTGAGCCGCTCGAGCGCTCCCGGTGGCACGCGGTCCGTCCACGGCACGGCGACCCGGGCGAACGGCTCCTCCTCGGTCCACATCATGCCGTTCTGACCGAGGCTGAAGTACTGCTCGGAGCCGAGGAGCGTGACCTCGAGGTCGCGCGGGACGTCGCCGACCACCGGCCAGAGCAGGAGCACCTCGGCGGGCAGCCCGGGCTGGAGCTCGACGCGGTCCGCACCGTCGCGTGCGAGGTAGAACGTGGGGTAGGTCGCGAAGCTCTCGGCGCCGGTCACGACCTCGACGTCGTCGGGCAGCAGGACGAGATCCGGCATGATCGCGAGCGTCTCCGCCTCGCCAGCCTCGAGCACGACCCGCACGACGAGCCAGGCCTCGGCCCCCTCCAGCTCGAGATCGGTCACGAGGATCTCGTCCGTGAGGGTGTGGTCGAGCACCGTCGCCCGGACCCGGCCGAGGTCGAGCCGCTCGCCCGCCACGGCGACCTCCTCCGGCAGGTCGGCGCGGCGCAGCCCGCCGCCGAGCCACAGGCC
>CAUQTR010000177.1:0-4980 GCA_963521045.1 uncultured Actinotalea sp. | reverse complement strand
GGCCGGGGTGTCGGCGGCCGCGCGGGGGCGGCCTCACCGGTCGGCACGGTCGGGGACACGGCTGACTCACCTTCGTGCGCGGGCGGGTGGACGGGCGGGGACGAGCCCCGGGCGCGGCGGATGGACCACCGCGCCCGGGCCGTGCGTCACTGCATCGCGAACTCGACCGTGCTCTGGGCCTCGGCCAGCGCGGCCTCCGGGTCGGTGCCGTTCATGATGTTGGTGATCGCGACGCTCACGGCGTCGCGGCCCTCGTAGTAGTACGCACCCGTGTTGTTGCTGGGCACCTCGGTGGAGAACGAGACGACCTTGCTGTAGATCGCGTCACCGCCGAAGAACTCCTGCGGCTCGGAGTAGACGTCGCTCTCGCCCGCCGGGGTCCAGTTCGCCAGCGCGCCGGACGACGGCAGGATCGTGTCGTAGAGCTCGGTCGAGCCGGCGAAGGTCGACGCCAGGAAGTCCGCGGCGAGCTCGGCGTCACCGGTCGAGCTGATGGCCCAGGACGAGCCGCCGTTCGCGGAGTAGTTCGTCGCTCCGTCGACGTCGTCGAGCCTCGGCAGGTTCGTGATGTCCCACAGGCCGGCCTGGTCCGCGGCCGTCTGGATGGAGCCGACGATCCAGACGCCCTGGATGGTGCCGGCGACGGTCCCGTTGGTCAGCGTCGCGATGTACTCGTCCCACGAGTTGACCTCGACCAGGACGCCGGAGCTGACGAGCTCCTGGTAGGTCTCGATGGCTGCGAGCAGCGCGTCGTTGTCCGTGATCGTCGGGTTGCCCTCGTCGTCGAAGAGGCTGGCGCCGGCACTCTGCAGCATCATCATGATCAGGTCGGAGGAACCGGCCTGGCCGGACAGGAGCGGCTGACCGGTCTTCGCCAGGACGTCCTCGCCGATGGTCTGGTACTCGCTCCACGTGATGTCGGTGAAGTCCTCGAGCGTGTAGCCGGCCTGCTCGATCACGTCGGTCCGGACCGCCGAGATCGCGGTGCCGTTGTCGAACGGGATGCCGTAGTTCACGCCGTCGACGGTCGAGTACTCGACGACGGACTCGGGGAACTCGCCGAAGTCGACCCCGGAGCCGGCGACGTCGCTGAACAGGTCCGGGTAGTTGATGACGTTCTTCTGGAACGCGTTGTTCTGCATGAGGAAGACGTCCGGGAGCTCCTCGAGCTCCTGCGACTGCGCCAGTGTCGTCAGCTTCGTCTGCACGTCCTCCCACGCGGTCTCGACGATCTCGAGGGAGAAGTCGGGGTGGTCCTGCTGGTAGATCTTCTCGGCCTCCTCGAGCGCGTAGATGTTGAACGCCGGGTCCCAGGCCCACACGGTGAGCGTGCCGTCACCGGCGGCGCCGGCACCGTCCGCCGTCGCGTCGTCGCCCGCGGGCTCGCCGCCACCTCCGCCGCAGGCTGCGAGGGCGAGAGCCAGCGTCATGACCGCCCCGACCGAGGCGGACTTCCGGTACCTGTCCATCTGAGCATCCTTCGTGTCGCTGCTGGGGTCGGGACGGCGTGGGCCGGGCCCGGCTGGGTGAGGGTGGCGACTGCTGCGGAGCGAGCCACGTCGTGCGGGGCTCGAAGACTCGTGCGGGGTGCCGGCGCCTCGTCACGACGAGCGCGGCAGATGTTGCGCTCCTCTCTGAGCCAACAATGTTTAGGTAAACATAGAGCGACGCCCCGCCGCGGACCAGGAGGATTCGGTCACGATACGGTCACGGCGCGTCGCGCGGGGCATCGCGTCGCGCCGCTCACGTTCACGTCACCATCCCGCCGCTACGATGCGCCCATGGCGGGGATGACGGGTCGAGGGCGGCGCAAGGTCGGCCCGTCGATCGAGGACGTCGCCAAGCTCGCCGGCGTCTCGGCCCAGACCGTGTCACGGGTCTCCACCGGGGCCGACGTCGTGCGACCCGCGACCCGCGAGCGCGTGCTGCGCGCGATGCAGCAGCTCGGCTACACGCCCAACCGAGCCGCCCGTGCGCTGCGCAACGGCAGCTACGGCGCCATCGGCCTCGTCGCCCACCGCTTCGGACGCACTGGGGAGGCGCTGACGACGGAGGCCGTGGTGCGCGCCGCCGAGGCGGAGGACTACTCCGTCACCCTGCTCACCGTGCGCGACCCCACGGCCGCGGGTTGGGAGCCCGCGGCCCACCGCCTTCCGCACCAGGCGATCGACGGGCTCATCATCATCCGCGCCGAGGGCGCCACGCCCGACTCGCTCGCGCTCCCCCGCGGCATGCCGGTGGCCGTCTCCGACTCACGCTTCACGGGTCACTACCCCAGCGTGGTCGCCGACCAGGTCCAGGGCACGCGCGATGCGGTCGAGCACCTGCTCGGCCTCGGGCACCGGACGGTGCACCACGTCGGTGGGCCGGAGGGGTCGGGGCCGGCCCGGGTGCGCGCGGCGACGTGGCAGCGGAGCCTGGAGGAGGCCGGCATCCGGCCGCCGCCCCTGCGCCGCGGCGACTGGACGTCCGCGTCCGGCTACGCGATCGGCCAGGAGCTCGCCCGCGACCGGTCCGTGACCGCCGTGTTCTGCGCCAACGACGACATGTCCTTCGGGGTGCTCCGCGCCCTGCACGAGGCCGGCCGGGGCGTTCCGACCGACGTCTCCGTCGTCGGCTTCGACGCGATCGAGCTGAGCGGATTCTCGACACCTCCGCTGACCACCGTCCGCCAGGACTTCGACCAGATCGGAGTAGAGCTGGTGCGCCTGGTGGTCGGGCAGGTGCGCCACGGCACGGAGGCCGTGCACGACCGCGTCCTGGTGCCCACGGACCTGGTGGTCCGGGCGAGCACGGGCCCCCCGCCGAGCTGACCCCGGGGCCGGGCGCGGGCTCGGCACGGCGGGAGACGTCACGCGGACTCTCGCCGCGAGCGAGCCGGCACGCGCGACCGCGTCCAGCTCCCGGGCGGGCAGGCGCGGCGACGGAGCCGCTGCTACGTTCGCAGCGGTGCGCCGGGAAGTCTGGTCGGCAACGACGTCGACGACCCCGGAGGTCACCTGTGCCCAGCACCACTCCCCCCGCACTCCTCGGACGCGGTTCCTGGTCCGAGACGCGCCGGATCACCGAGATCCTGCGCAAGGAGACGGTGGGCGGGGCCCTGCTGCTGGTGGCCACGGTCGCGGCCCTCGTCTGGGCCAACTCTCCCGCGACGGAGTCGTACGCGGCCCTGCGGGACCTCGAGGTCGGGCCCGAGAGCCTCCACCTGCACCTGTCGCTCGGCACCTGGGCCGCCGACGGGCTGCTCGCGATCTTCTTCTTCGTCGTCGGTCTCGAGCTGAAGCGCGAGTTCGTGGCGGGTGACCTGCGCGACCCACGCCGCGCCGCGCTGCCGATCCTCGCGGCGGTCGGCGGGATGGTCGTCCCTGCCCTCCTCTACGTCGCCGTCGCAGCGAGCGCCGGCGGTGACGCCGTCCGCGGATGGGCCATCCCGACGGCGACCGACATCGCCTTCGCGCTCGCCGTGCTCGCCGTCATCGGCACCCACCTGCCGGCCGCCCTCCGCACGTTCCTCCTCACGCTCGCGGTGGTCGACGACCTGCTCGCCGTCACGGTGATCGCGATCTTCTACACGGACGAGGTGACGTGGCCCGCGCTCGGCGCCGCAGCCGTCGTCATCGCGGTGTTCGCCGTCGCCGTCCAGCGCCGCATCCGCTCCTGGTGGCTCCTGCTCCCGCTCGCGTTCGTCGCCTGGGCGCTCATGCACGCGTCCGGGGTGCACGCCACGGTCGCGGGCGTGCTGCTCGGGTTCACCGTCCCGGTGATCCGCAGCCGGCAGGCGGGCGGACCGGACGCGGGACCGGGTCTCGCCGAGCACTTCGAGCACCGCTTCCGGCCGCTGTCCGCCGGTGTCGCCGTGCCGGTGTTCGCCTTCTTCGCGGCCGGGGTGTCCATCGGCGGCCTGGACGGTCTGCGCGCGTCGCTCACGGACCCGATCGCGCTCGGCGTGATCGTCGGGCTGGTCGTCGGCAAGGTGGTCGGCATCTTCGGCACCACCTGGCTCGTCGCGCGGTTCACCCATGCGACGCTCGACGCGTCGCTGCGCTGGCTCGACGTGCTCGGTGTCGCACTGCTCGGCGGCATCGGCTTCACCGTGTCCCTGCTCATCGGCGAGCTCGCGTTCGCCGGGTCGGAGCAGGCGGAGCACGTGACCGTCGGTGTGCTCACGGGCTCGGTCGTCGCCGCACTGCTCGCCTCGGTGCTCCTGCGGTCCCGCAATCGCCGATACCGCCAGGTCGAGGAGCTCGAGAGCCGCGACGACGACCACGACGGGGTGCCCGACGCCTTCGAGCACGACGAGCAGCCCAGGTCCTGACGTCCCGACCGGTCCGAGCTCGCCACGCTGTGGCCCCGGCCCGGGCCGACGCGGTCTACTCAGGCATGGTCCACACCCCGCCCGCCGGCCCGTCCCGGTGGCGGCGCCTGGCGGACTGGGCCTGGCCCGGCCACCCAGCCCGCTGGCGTGACGTCCCGGGACGCCTGCGGCCGACGCTGGTCACCGTCGGCCGCCTGACGGCGGCGGCGGTGGTCGCCTACCTCATCTCGCTGCCGCTCACGCAGGGCGCGGTCGACCTCACCGGCCCGCTCACGGCGCTGCTCGTGGTCCAGGCCTCGGCGTTCTCGACGATCAAGATGGGCGCCGTGCGGGTCGGCGCGGTGCTCTCCGGGGTCCTCGTCGCCACGTTGCTGTCGACCGTCATCGGTCTGACCTGGTGGAGCCTGGGCGCCGCGATCGCCGCGTCCCTGCTGCTCGCCAAGGTGCTCCGTCTCGGGGAGCAGGCGCTGGAGACGCCGATCAGCGCCATGCTCATCCTGGGGGTCGCCAACCACGACGTCGCGGCCGAGGTGCGCATCCTCAACACCCTCATCGGCGCCGCCGTCGGTGTCGCGGCCAACCTCCTCTACCCGCCGGCGATGCCGACGGCGTCGGCCGGCCGTGCGCTGCTGCGCGTGGCGGACGGCGCCGCCGCTCCCCTGGAC
>CAUQTR010000176.1:0-4989 GCA_963521045.1 uncultured Actinotalea sp. | reverse complement strand
CACCGTGCGCACGGACGAGCAGGCGCATCCGATCCTCGCCCGGCGGCTCGGGCAGGCGCCCGCGGCCGAGCACGCCCCACGCCGCGTCGGTCCGGGCCAGGTGGGGGTCCGGGCGGCGGACGGCGTCGATCCCCTCCGCGAGGAACCATGCGGCGAACAGCGGCCTGGCGATCCGGCGGACCAGCATCGACGTCTCCTAGCGCTCGGCGTGCTCCTGCACGCTAACGCGTCGTCCGCTCCCCGGCACGCGAGTGGGGCCGCCGGCGGCCGGCCGGCGGACGCCGCCGGAATGCCGGCGACCCACCGTGCGTTCCCCGGACGTGACCACAGCCCTCGCCGAGCCTGCGACGTTCTGGACGCCGTGGCCGCCTCCGGCGCTGTCGCCGGCGTCCGGACCGCTCGTCGGGCCGCCCGGAGGGCATGCCGCCCGGCGGGCACTAGGCTCGCCGGTGATGAGCGAGGACACCCAGCGCGCGCCCGAGGAGGACGCCTCCGCCCGCGCCGCGCGGTTCGAGGAGGAGGCGCTGGTCCACGTCGACCAGCTGTACTCGGCCGCCCTGCGCATGACGCGCAACCCGGCCGATGCCGAGGACCTGGTGCAGGAGACGATCGCCAAGGCGTTCGCGGCGTTCCACCAGTACCGGCCGGGGACCAACCTCAAGGCCTGGCTGTACCGCATCCTCACCAACACGTTCATCAACACGTACCGCAAGAAGCAGCGCGAGCCGCTCAAGTCCGCCGCCGAGGACATCGAGGACTGGCAGATCGCGCGCGCCGCGTCCCACACGTCGTCAGGCCTGCGGTCCGCGGAGGCGGAGGCGCTCGACCGCCTGCCCGACTCGGACGTCAAGGACGCGCTGCAGTCGATCCCCGAGGACTTCCGGATCGCGGTGTACCTCGCCGACGTCGAGGGCTTCGCCTACAAGGAGATCGCGGAGATCATGGGCACGCCGATCGGCACCGTGATGTCACGCCTGCACCGCGGGCGCCACCAGCTCCGCGAGCTGCTCACCGACTACGCCCGCGAGCGCGGGCTCGTCCCTGCCGCCGAGGCTGCCGAGGGAGGCACCCAGTGACGCACGAGACGCCGTCCGAGCGGGCGGACCACGGGGCGGGGACGGAGCAGCGGCCCGTCGACTGCACCGAGGCGCTGAAGAAGCTGTTCGCGTTCCTCGACGCCGAGATCGGCGAGGCGGAGGGCGACCGCATCCGGCAGCACCTGGCGGACTGCGAGCCGTGCCTGGCGGAGTACGACATCGAGGACCACGTGAAGAAGCTCGTCAAGCGGTCCTGCGCCGACTGCGCGCCGCCCGAGCTGCACGTGCGCATCCGTCAGCAGCTGACGGTCCTGCGCGCCCAGACGCTGGGCTGAGGCACCCGCCCGCCGGGCTGCGCGCGCGGTGGGGCGACACCGGCCGGGCGGTGGGGGACCCGAAGGACCGCCCACCGCCGACGGCTCAGGCGTTGGGGCGGTTGCCGTGGTTGGCGGCGCTGCCCTTGCGGGAACGGCGCTTGCGTCCGCGCTTGCTCATCGGGTGCTCCTCACTTCTTCTCCCAGGGCCCGAGCGGGCCCTCGGCGGCGTCCATGGTCCCACACGCACGAGGTGTCACCGGATCGCTCAAGTCCGGGCCTCCGCCGCCCGATCACTGGGGGGTGAGCGATCAGCCCCAGTCCGTCATCCCGCTCCTGCACGCCCTCGCGAGCAGCGGCGGCTCCGACCTGCACTGCAAGGTCGGGTCCGCACCCCGCGTCCGCGTCGACGGCCGGCTCCGGCGCCTGCAGGTGCCGGAGCTCAAGCCGGCGGACACGCGCAGCATGGTCGACGAGGTCATCCCGGAGACGATGCGCGCGCAGTTCGAGGAGACGCACGAGGCGGACTTCGCGTACTCGGTCCCGGGCGTCGGGCGGTTCCGTGTCAACGCCTACCAGGCCCGCGGGACGCTCGGCATGGTGTTCCGGCGCGTCGCCTTCGGGGCGCAGTCCCTCACCGAGCTCGGCCTGCCCGAGGTGGTCGGGGAGCTGGCGCTCGAGCCGCGCGGCCTCGTGCTGGTGACCGGCCCGACCGGCTCCGGGAAGACGACGACGCTGGCCTCCATGGTGGACCTCGTGAACACCTACAAGGAGTGCAACATCATCACGATCGAGGACCCGATCGAGATCCTGCACCCCGACAAGAAGGCGATCGTCTCGCAGCGCGAGGTGCGCTTCGACACCGCCGACTTCACCGTCGCGCTCCGTGCCGCGATGCGCCAGGACCCCGACGTCATCCTCGTCGGTGAGATGCGCGACGTGGAGACGGTCCGGGCCGCGCTCTCCGCCGCCGAGACCGGCCACCTCGTCATGTCCACCCTGCACACGATCGACGCGCAGGAGACGATCAACCGCATCGTCGACTTCTTCCCGCCGCACGAGCAGAAGCAGGTGCGGCACGCGCTGGCCCAGGCGCTGCGCGGCGTCGTCTCCCAGCGGCTGGTCCGCAAGGCGGACGGGTCGGGACGCGCGGCGGCGATCGAGGTGCTGGTCAACACCGGCCGCACCGCGGACGCCATCGTCGACCCGTACAACGCCCCGCCGCTGCTCGACCTCATCAAGGAGGGCGAGTACTACAAGATGCAGACGTTCGACCAGCACCTCTTCCGCCTCATCCGCGACGGTGTCGTCTCCTACGAGGACGCGTGCCTGGTCTCGAGCAACCCGCAGGACCTCACGGTCGAGCTGCGCGGCGCGGGGATCATGCGCTGACCGCGCCGCCGTCGTCCGGTGGCCTCAGACGGCGTCGTCGGGCAGACCCAGCCAGCGGTGCCAGCCGCTGTGCAGCACGAGCCACGCCATGAGGCCGTACCCGGCCTGGCCCGGCGCACGGCCGTCGCCGCTCGCGAGATCGGCGAGCCACTGCTCGTGCCGCGCCAGGGGCGCGTAGGTCTCGACGTACGGCACGCGACGCCGCGCCGCGACGTCGGCGAACGCGGCGGACAGCTCACCCTGACGGTCCGCCTCCAGGTGCGCGCACGGCGGCGGTCCCACGACGAACGTGCGCAGGCGCTGCCCGTCGGCGACGTCGAGGATGTTGGCGAGGTTGAGGCGGCTGCGGGCCAGCGACAGACCGGCGTCGAGGTCCGCCACGCCCAGGCCGACCACGAGGTGGTGCTGGCCCTCGGCGGGCGGGGGCCCGAACCGGAGCGTGGCCTCGGCCTGCCAGCGTGCCGACAGGGCCGTCGTGGTCTCGTGCGGCACGGCGAGCGTGAGCACGTGCGGGGCGGGGTCGAGCGGGGTCCGGGCCGCGACGCGCCCCACCCAGCCGAGCGCCTTCGGGTCGCCGGTCCCGGCGACGAGCTCGTCGCCGATCACGCAGATGCGCCGGGCGGGGTCCACCAGTCCTCCTTGCAGGTCGATGCCTGCCCAGTGTGGCGGAGGTCGTGCGGCGTGCGGCCCGCGACGCGCGGCGTCAGGCTGCCCGGGGGGCGCGGACGTCGTCGGAGGGGAGGTGCGAGCGGGGCGGGGGCCGGTGCCCGTAGCCGTCGGCGCGGGCGGTTCGCACGACGGCGACCGCGAGGGCGACGAGGAGGAGCATCAGGATCACGGGGACGAGGAGGGTGCTCATGGCAGAAAGTCTGGTGCCGGAGAGATCGCGCCACGAGTGGCGGTAGCGCCACAGTCCATCGACTTCCTGCCACTGCCGTGCCAGACTGCCGTCATGCTCCGATCCGTCGCCGCGATCGTCCTGCCCGGCATCGCTCCGTTCGAGCTGGGCGTGGTGTGCGAGATCTTCGGCATCGACCGGACGGACACCGGCGGGCCGGTGTTCGACTTCACGCTCTGCACGCCGACGCCCGGTGTCGTCCCGACGAAGCTGGGCATGGATCTCGTGGTGCACGAGGGCCTCGCGGCCACGGCGACCGCCGACCTCGTCGTGATGCCCGCGTACAGCGCGGAGCGCGAGGTGCCCGAGGAGGTGCTCGAGGTCCTCCGAGCGGCGGAGCGACGCGGCGCATGGCTGCTCAGCGTGTGCAGCGGGGCCTTCGCCCTCGCGCGTGCGGGGCTGCTCGACGGCCGCCGGTGCACGACGCACTGGATGTACACCGACCAGCTGGCTCGTGACTACCCGCTCGCGCAGGTGGATCCTGCGGTGCTCTACGTCGAGGACCGCCGGGTCGTGACGAGCGCGGGCACGGCGGCAGGCATCGACGCGGGGCTCCACCTGGTGCGTCGCGAGCTCGGGGCCGCCGCCGCGGCTGCGATCGCCCGTCGCATGGTGGTCCCGCCGCACCGCGACGGCGGCCAGGCCCAGTACATCGACAGCCCCGTGCCGACGCCGGGCGGCGGCGAGCTCGCGCCCCTGCTCGCCTGGATCAGCGAGCACCTGGCCGACGAGATCACCGTCCCGGTCCTGGCCCGCCGGGCACGGATGTCCGAGCGGACCTTCGCCCGTCGGTTCCGCGCCGAGACCGGGACGACGCCGGCGCTGTGGACCGCCCGGCAGCGGCTCCTGCGGGCGCAGGAGCTGCTCGAGGAGACCGACCTGCCCGTCGAGGAGGTCGGGAGACGCTCCGGGTTCGGCGGGGCGGCCGGCCTGCGTCATCACTTCGCACGCGAGCTCGGCACGAACCCGCAGGCGTACCGCCGCACGTTCGGCTGCGACACCGCGCGCGGCCAGGCGTCCTGACCCCCGCAGCGCTCGGCGTCGGTCGAGGTCAGCGCCGGTCGAGCGCGTCCACGAGCCGCTCGACACCGAACGCGAACGCGCGGTCGACGTCGCCGCCGAGCCCGAACGCGTCCGCGAGCTCCATCGCGATGAAGCCGCTGGCCCAGGCCGTGACCGTGCGGGCGGCGTCGAGGGCGTCGTCGGGACCGACGAGCTCGGTCGTGAGGCGGAGCAGCGGCGCGACGGCCGCGAGGGCGTCGTCGGGTGCAGGCCGGGTGGCCGGTGCACCCGGGGAGAAGACGAGGCGGAAGGCGGCCGGTCGCGCGTGGCCGAAGGTGCGCAGCGC
>CAUQTR010000175.1:0-4997 GCA_963521045.1 uncultured Actinotalea sp. | reverse complement strand
GGCCGACGAGGAGCTCGATGCCCGCGGCCGCGACGCCGCGCTCGGCCGCGAGCCGTGTGATCTCCTGCAGGACGCGGATCCCCGCTCCCGGGTCGGCCACCGCGATCGTGCCGACCCCCAGGGTCAGCGCCTGGTCGGCGAGCAGGCGCGGGTCGGCGCCACCGGCGCTGAGCCCGACCACCCGGAACCGGTCGGGGTGCCGCAGCACCACGTCGACCGCCTGGGTGCCGATGGATCCGGTCGAGCCGAGCAGGGTCACGGTGCGCGTCACCCGACCAGTCTCCCAGGACGGCGGGAGCTCGTGCAGCCGGCCTGCGGACACCGGTGCCGCGCGGGTGCGATGATCCGCGCATGGTCAAGGAGTCGATGCTCGCGGCGGGTGAGCAGGTCGTGTTCACGGCGCACTCGCACTGGAAGAACATCCTGGGGCCCGTGCTGGTCACGGTGCTGGCGGTCGCGGGCGCGGCGGCGGTCGTCGTGCTCGTGCCCGACCCCGGGCAGGCGTGGCTCAGGTGGGCCGCGATCGGGTTCGCGGCCCTTCTCGTCCTCTGGTTCGGCCTGCGGCCGTTCCTCACCTGGGTCACCTCGACGGACACGCTGACGACGCGGCGGCTCATCAGCCGCCGGGGCGTCCTGGCGCGCGAGGGCAAGGACATCCCGATCGACCGCGTGCACTCGGTGAGCTACCGCCAGTCCCTGCTGGACCGCGTCCTGGGCTGCGGGACCCTCGTCGTGGAGACCGCCGGGGACGACAGCGACGTCGAGCTGTTCGACGTCGCGCGCATCGAGCGCCGGATCCTCCAGATGCAGGAGGTCATCCTCGACGGCGAGATCCCCGCGGAGGGTGAGCGCCGCACCGGCAGCCGCACCGGCACGGGCGTCGACGGCGGCCGGACCGCCTGACCGCCCGGTAGCGGCGGCCGGGGCCACCGCGCGGGGTCACTCGACGCCGAGCAGCACCTCGACCGCGCGGTCGCAGAACGCGTCGACCGGCGCCTCGGCGTAGGCCTCTCGCCCGCGCCGGCGCCGGAACGTCACCGTGCGCACCTCGTCGGACAGCAGGCTCTGACCGTGGTCGAAGTAGTCGACGAGGCGGTGGCACAGGTCGTCGACGTCGTCCGCGTCGTACCCCTGCTCGCCGCGCGCCGCCGGGGCGAACCGCTCGCCGTCGGGGCGGGAGAGCCGGCCGTAGAGCGTCCGGGCCTGGGCCGCCAGGTGCTCCATCCACGCCTGCTGGCCGTGCGCCGCGACGAACTCCTGGCGCTGCCGGACGACGAACGCCCGCTCGAGGCGGTCGAGAGCCGCATCGACCGACGACGTCGCGTAGCCGCCACGCACGAGGTCGAACGCGGCCCGCCGGACGTCGGCCCCGGACAGGGGGTCGCGCACCTTGCCCTCGTACACGCCGCGGGCGTGCGCGAAGAACTCGTCGACCTGGTCGGGGTCGTAGCCCGAGCGCAGGCGGCCGGCGGTGCGGAACATGGCCGTCATTCAGTCCTCCTCGGCGGCGAGCTGCCCGCACGCCCCGTCGATGTCGCTGCCCCGCGTGTCCCGGACCGTCGTGGGGATGCCGTGGGAGCGCAGGCGTGCCACGAACTCGGCCTCGACCGACCGCTCGCTCGCGGTCCAGATCGAGCCGGGCGTCGGGTTGAGCGGGATCGGGTTGACGTGCACCCATCCCTTGCCGCGGGCGGTGAGCTTGCGCCCGAGCAGGTCGGCGCGCCAGGCGTGGTCGTTCATGTCCTTGATCAGCGCGTACTCGATGCTCACCCGTCGTCCGGTGGCGTCGAAGTACCGGCGCGCCGCGTCGAGCGCCTCGTCGACCGTCCAGCGGGTGTTGATCGGCACGAGCTCGCTGCGCAGATCGTCGTCGGGCGCGTGCAGCGAGAGCGCGAGGGTCACCGGGATGCCCTCCTTGGCGAGCTTGTCGATCGCCGGCACGAGGCCCACGGTGGAGACCGTGACGTTGCGGGCGGAGAGCCCGAAGCCGTCCGGCGCCGGGGCGACGAACCGGCGCACGGCGTCCACGACGACGCGGTAGTTGGCGAGCGGCTCCCCCATCCCCATGAACACGATGTTGGACAGGCGCCCGGGGCCGCCGGCGACCTCGCCCAGGCTGAGCGCGCGCGCCGCGTGCCGGACCTGCTCCACGATCTCGGCCGTCGACAGGTTGCGCGTCAGGCCCTGCTGACCGGTCGCGCAGAACGGGCAGGCCATCCCGCAGCCCGCCTGGCTCGACACGCAGAGCGTGGACCGTCCGGGGTACCGCATGAGGACGGACTCGACCTTGACGTCGTCGTACAGGCGCCAGAGCGTCTTGATCGTCGTGCCCCCGTCGGCCTCGAGGGTGCGGATCGAGCGCAGGAGCGGGGGGAAGAGGCTGCCGACGAGGGCGTCGCGTCCGGCCTGGGGCAGGTCCGACATCTCGGCCGGGTCGTCGGTGAGGTGGGTGTAGTAGTGCGTCGCGAGCTGCTTGGCCCGGAAGGCCTTCTCGCCGAGCGCCGCCACCGCAGGCCCGCGCTGCTCGGGGGCGAGGTCGGCGAAGTGCTGCGGTGGCTTGCCGCGCCGCGGCGCAGCCATCGTCAGCGTGAGCGGGGGGCGCCCTTCGGCGCCGGGGCGGACCTCGGTCATGGCAGCCAGCAGTCTGTCACGCGACCACACCGGAGGCGGGCAGGGCGACGAGCAGGAGGAGGTGGACGAGGGGAGCCGTGAGGAGCATCGAGTCGAGCCGGTCGAGCACGCCGCCGTGGCCGGGCAGGACGCGCCCCATGTCCTTGAGCTCCAGGTCGCGCTTGAGCAGGGACTCGGCGAGGTCGCCGAGCGTCGACGTGAGGACCGACGCAGCCCCGAGCAGGACCCCGAAGACCGGGGAGGCTCCGAGCAGCAGGCTCGCGCCCACGCCGCCGACGGTCCCCGCCAGCAGGACCGACCCCGCGAGACCCTCCCACGACTTCTTGGGGCTCACGGAGGGCGCGAGCGGATGACGGCCGGCCAGGACACCGGCGACGTAGCCGCCCGTGTCGTTCGCCACGGCGAGCAGGACGAACAGCGCGACCCGTCCGGCGCCGTCGGGCTGCGCGAGCATGAGCATGACGAACCCGGCCATGAACGGGATGTACGCCGTGGCGAAGGTCCCCGCGGCCGCGTCACGGAGCGCGGCGGGACCCGTCCCGTCGAGCACCCGCCAGACGACGACACCACCGGCCGTGAGCATGAAGGCGACCAGCAGCGCCTCGGCGCCGGACGTGTACGCCGAGACCATGATCCCCACGAGCCCGACGAGGAGGGGCAGCAGCGGGATGTGGATGCCGCGGCGCACGAACGCGTGCGCGAGCTCCCACAGGGCCACGCCGCACGCGGCCACCGCGACGAGGATGAAGCCCTCCTTGCGGAAGACCAGGGACCCCGCGACGACCGCGAGGAGGGCGATCCCGACGCCGATGGCGATGGGCAGGTCGCGGCCGGCACGCGGCGGGTCGACCACCGTGCGCTGCGCCTCGGCCACCTCGGGCCCCCTCACCCCGCTCATCAGACCTCGAGCAGCTCGTTCTCCTTGGCGGCGAGGATCTGGTCCACGAGGTCGGTGTGACGCTTGGTCAGCGCCTCGAGCTCCTTCTCGGCCCGGGCGACCTCGTCCTCGCCCGCCTCGCCGTCCTTGGCGATGCGGTCCAGCTCCTCCTTCGCGCGCCGACGGATGTTGCGCACCGACACGCGCGCCTCCTCCGCCTTGCTCTTCGCGAGCTTGACGTAGTCGCGCCGCCGCTCCTGCGTGAGCTGCGGCAGGACGATCCGGATGATCTTGCCGTCGTTGCTCGGGTTCACGCCGAGGTCGGAGTCACGCAGCGCACGCTCGATGTTGCCCAGCGAGGACTGGTCGAACGGGGAGACGAGGATCGTGCGCGCCTCGGGCGTCGTGAACGACGCGAGCTGCTGCAGCGGGGTCGGCGCACCGTAGTAGTCCACGACGATCTTGGTGAACATCGCCGCGTTGGCCCGGCCGGTGCGGATGGTCGCGAAGTCCTCCTTGGCGACCTCGATGGCCTTGTCCATCTTCTCCTCGGCCTCGAGGAGGGTGTCGTCGATCACCGGTGCTCCTTCGTTCTCGTCGTTCGTGCGGCGGTGGTGCCGCGACGCGGCGGCCCGCCCTGGGTCGGCCCGGGGTCAGCCTGCGGTGAGCAGCGTGCCGATCCTCTCACCCTGGAGGGCGCGGGTGACGTTGCCAGGCTCACCCATGCCGAAGACGCGCATCCGCACGTCGTTGTCACGGCACAGGCTCAGGGCCGTCGCGTCCATCACCTCGAGGCCCTCGACCAGGGCCTGGGTGTAGGTCAGCGTGTCGAGCTTCACGGCGGTGGGGTCGGTACGGGGGTCGGCCGTGTAGACGCCGTCGACGCCGTTCTTGCCCATGAGGACCTCCTGGCAGTGCGTCTCGAGCGCGCGCTGCACCGCGACCGTGTCGGTCGAGAAGTACGGCATCCCGGCACCCGCGCCGAAGATCACGACACGGCCCTTCTCCAGGTGCCGGATGGCGCGCAACGGGATGTACGGCTCGGCGACCTGACCCATGGCGATCGCGGTCTGCACCCGCGTGCTCACGCCGGCCTGCTCGAGGAAGTCCTGAAGCGCGAGGCAGTTGAGGACCGTGCCGAGCATCCCCATGTAGTCCGCCCTGGCACGGTCGAGACCGCTCTGCGACAGCTCGGCGCCGCGGAAGAAGTTGCCACCGCCGACGACGATCGCGACCTCGACCCCTGTCCGGACCGCCTCGGCGATCTCCACCGCGACCCGCCGCACCACGTCCGGTGCAAGCCCGATCGTGCCGCCGCCGAACGTCTCGCCGGAGAGCTTGAGCAGGACGCGCCGTGCCGTGGGCGTGCCGGGCACCGGCTCGCGAGCAGGGGTGGGATTCACAGGGCCTCCGTCGTCGCGTCCCGGCCCGGCGCGACCGGCGCCGGGGTCCTGCGTGCCCGGGAGCCGCCTGCGGCGACTCCCCGAGC
>CAUQTR010000174.1:0-5001 GCA_963521045.1 uncultured Actinotalea sp. | reverse complement strand
CTCCTGGGCTCGGGGCGCACCGAGCTCGCGCGGCTCGTCACGGGCGTCAGCCCGCTCGCCGCGGCCGCGGTCGCGCTCGACGGCGCCGAGGTGCGGCTCGACTCGCCGCGGCGCGCGATCGACCTCGGCGTCGTCTACTCCTCGGAGAACCGCCGCACCGAGGGCATCGTCGCGGAGCTCTCCGTGCTCGACAACATCACCCTCGCCCTCCAGGCGCAGCGCGGCGCGCTGCGACCGATCCCGCCCGCACGCCGGCGCGAGCTGGCGCAGAGCTGGGTCGAGGCGCTCGGCATCCGCCCCGCGGACCTGGACCGGCCCGCCGGGACCCTGTCGGGCGGCAACCAGCAGAAGGTGCTCCTGGCGCGCCTGCTGGCGCTCGCCCCGCGCGTCCTCGTGCTCGACGAGCCGACCCGCGGCATCGACGTCGGCGCGAAGGTGGAGATCCAGAACCTCGTGGGTGAGCTCGCCGAGAACGGCCTGTCGGTCATGTTCATCTCGGCCGAGCTCGAGGAGGTGCTGCGCGTCGCCGACCGCGTGGTGGTGCTCCGCGACGGGCGGGTCGTCGACACGCTCGACTCGGCGGACCTGACGACGGCCTCCGTCCTCGCGCTGGTCGCCCGGCCGGACGAGGAGGACTGAGGCGTGGACGAGGGCAAGCCGGCCCGCGCGGCCACGATCTTCGACGTCGCGCGCCTCGCGGGGGTGTCCCACCAGACCGTCTCCCGTGTGCTCAACGGTCAGCCGAACGTGCGGCCCGAGACGCGGGCGCGCGTCGAGCACGCGATCGCGCAGCTGCGCTACAGCCCGTCGCCGGCGGCGCGGTCCCTGGTGACCCGGCGCACCCGGACCCTCGGCCTCATCGCGCCGAACGTCTCGGACCACGGCCCGACCCGCATCGGCATGCACGTGTCGATGGCGGCCCGTGCGGCGCGGTACAGCGTGGAGACCGTCACGACGGTGGACGACGACCCGGGCGCCGTGCGGACGGCGATCGAGGGCCTGCTCCGTCAGCGCGTCGACGCGATCGTGCTCATCGTCATGGACATCGGCGTCGTCGAGATGGTCCGGACCCTGGACCTGTCCGTCCCGGTGGTCGCAGCGGCGTCGTCGTCGCGCCGGAGCCCGCTCCTCGTGCAGATCGACCAGTACCGCGGGGCGCGCGCGGCGGTGCGCCACCTCGCCGAGCTCGGGCACACGCGGATCGCGCACGTCGCCGGCCCGGCACGCGCGGCCGACGCCGTCGAGCGCATCCGCGGCTGGCGCGACGAGCTCGCCGAGCGCGGGCTGCCCGTCGTCGACCTCGTGTACGGCGACTGGTCGGCGAAGAGCGGCTACCAGATCGGCCTGGAGATGGACCTCGAGCCCGGCATGGCGGTCTTCGCGTCGAACGACCTCACGGCCCTCGGTCTCCTCTCCGCCCTGCGCGAGCGGTCGCTCGGCGTCCCCGACGACGTCAGCGTGGTCGGCTTCGACGACATCCCGGAGGCGGCCTTCCTCTACCCGCCGCTGACCACGGTGCGCCAGGACTTCGCCGCGCTCGGCGGCCTCATGGTGCAGAAGGTGCTCGTCGCGCTCGAGGAGGGGCAGGCGGAGACGACCGACACCCCGCTGCCCACGCAGCTCGTGGTCCGCGAGTCGACCCGCGGCCGACGCGCCGCCCCCGTCGAGCCGACCGCCGCCGACCGTGCCCGCCTGCCCCGGTCCGGCGGCCTCCAGCTCGACGAGCCCGTCCCGCCGAGATGACGACTCCCGGCGGCGCGTCCGCACGACACGCCGCCGGAGCCGTCATCTCGGGTCACGGGCGCGCGGCGAAGCGCTCCAGCAGGTCCGCGTGGCCCGAGACGATGAGCAGGTCGTTGGCCGAGATCCGGGTGTCGTCCGTGGCGTAGACGAACTCCTCGCCCGGCGGCTTCACGCCGATCACCGTGACGCCGTACCGCTTGCGGATCTGCGACTGGGCGATGGTGAAGCCCTGCGTCTCGCGCGGCGGCCGCATCTTGACGATGGTGAAGCCGTCCTCGACCTCGATGTAGTCGAGCAGCTTGCCCGAGACGAGGTGCGCGACCCGGTTGCCGGCGTCGGCCTCGGGCAGCACGACATGGTGCGCCCCGATGCGCTGCAGGATGCGCGAGTGCTCGGCCGAGATCGCCTTGGCCCAGATCTGCGGGGTGCCGAGGTCGACGAGGTTCCCGGTGATCAGCACGCTCGCCTCGAGCGACGTGCCGACGCCGACGACGGCGACGGGGAAGTCCTTCGCGCCCAGCTGGGCGAGCGCCTCGGGGTTCGTCGCGTCGGCCTCCACGAGCGGGAAGCGCCCCGTGTAGTGGTGCACGAGGGACGACTCGCGCTCCACCGCGAGCACGTCGTGGCCGAGGCGGTCGAGCGTGAGGGCGATGGACGAGCCGAACCGGCCGAGCCCGATGACGAGGACGCCGCCGTCGCGGGCCTCCTCCTTCTCTCCACCGCGCCGGCCCGCCCGCGCGGTGCGGTCGACGGAGCCGGAGGACTCGAGGCCCTGGGGTCCGTCGTCGATGCGGCGGTGGTCCTTGTCAGCCAATGATCGGCCTCTCCTCGGGGTACCGGATGACCCGGCGCCGGTCACGCAGCGCGAGAGCCGCTGCGAACGTGATGGTGCCCGTGCGCCCGACGAACATCAGGGCCGAGAGCACGTACTTGCCCTCGGTGGGCAGGTCGGCGGTGATGCCCGTCGAGAGCCCGACCGTCGCGAACGCCGAGATCACCTCGAACAGGACGACGTCCAGGCTGAGCCCGGTGATCTCGAGCAGCAGGAGCGTGGACACGAGGACGGCGGTCGCGCCGACGAAGACGACCGCGACCGCGAGGCGCAGGGTGTCGCGCGGGATGCGCCGGCCGAACGCCTCGACGTCCCGGTCGCCCCGCGCCTCCGCGACGATCGCGAGCAGCATGACCGCCAGCGTCGTCACCTTGATCCCGCCCGCTGTCGACGCGCTGCCGCCGCCGACGAACATCAGCGCGTCGTTGATGAGCCACGTGGACTCCTTCATCTCGCCGATCTCCACCGTCGAGAACCCGCCCGAGCGGGGCATGACGCCCGCGAACAGTGCGGCGAGGACCTTGCCCGACGTGTCGAGCGTGCCGAACGTCGCCCGGTTGCCCCACTCGGCCGCGGCGATGAGCACCGTGCCGAGCACGACGAGAGCCACGGACGTCGTCACGGTGAGCTTCGAGTGCAGGCTCCAGCGCCGGAACGCCCGCCGCTTCTGCGCGATGTTGAGGATCACCGGGAAGCCGAGGGACCCGATGAAGACGCCGAGGACGATCGGCAGGCCGATCCACCAGTCGGAGACGAACGGGTCCAGCCCCTCCGCCGTCGGCACGAACCCCGCGTTGTTGAAGGCCGAGACCGCGTAGAAGACGCCGTGCCAGACCGCCTCGCCGACGTCCTCCCCGACGATCGCGAAGCGGGGGATGAGCGCGAGCGCGATCGCCACCTCGAGCGCGGTCGAGGTGAGGATGACGACGCGCAGGAGCGAGCCGACCTGACCGAGCCCGGACGAGCGGGTCTCGGCCGCCGTGAGGAGCTTCTGGGTGAGACCGATCCGCCGGGACACCGCGATGCCGAGGAGCGACGCGAGCGTCATCACGCCCAGGCCGCCGACCTTGATGCCGAGCAGGATGACGACCTGGCCGAACAGCGACCAGTACGTCCCGGTGTCCACCGTGGTCAGGCCGGTGACGCACACCGCCGAGACGGCCGTGAACAGCGCGTCGACGAGCGGCGCCTGCGTCCCGGCGGCGGTGGCCTGCGGCAGCAGGAGCAGCCCGGTGAACAGCGCGATCACCGCCGCGAAGACGGTCAGGGCGAGCCGGGCAGGTGACTGTCGCGCCGTCCGGTCGACGAGCTCACGGGCCAGCAGCATCGGGCGGGGGAGGTCCATCTCCCCACCTCCTGGTCCTCGGCTGCGCTGATCGACGGCCAACTCTGGCACGTCCGGGGGGAGCCGACGGTCGGACGCGCCATCGGCGCCCCACCGGGGCGGGCTACGGTGAGGCATGGCCCTGACCGCTCCGACCCGGGTGGTGTGGTCCGAGGCCATGCTCGGGTACGACTTCGGCCCGACGCACCCCATGAACCCCCTCCGGCTCGACCTCACGTTCCGGCTCGCCCGCGAGCTGGGAGTGCTGGACGCCGACGGTGTCGTGGTGGTGGGTGCGGAGCCCGCCGACGACGACGTGCTCGCGACCGCCCACACCAGGGCCTACGTCGACGCCGTCCGCCGCGCCTCGACGACGGGCGAGCCGGACCTCGACCACGGCCTCGGGACCGACGACGACCCGGTCTTCGAGGGGATGCACGAGGCGGCCGCGCGGATCGTCGACGGGAGCGCACGGGCTGCGGACGCCCTGTGGTCCGGGGAGGTGCTGCACGCGGTGAACATCGCGGGCGGGATGCATCACGCGATGGCGGACCACGCCTCAGGCTTCTGCGTGTACAACGACGCCGTGGTCGCGATCCGCCGTCTGCTGGACCACGGTGCCGAGCGGGTTGCCTACGTCGACCTGGACGCCCACCACGGCGACGGCGTCGAGAAGGCGTTCTGGGACGACCCGCGCGTGCTGACGATCTCGGTCCACGAGAGCGGGCACACGCTGTTCCCGGGCACCGGCCACCCGACCGACGTAGGCGGGCCGCACGCCCGCGGCACCGTCGTCAACGTCGCGCTCCCGGCGCACACGACGGACGTCGGCTGGCTGCGCGCCGTGACCTCGATCGTCGAGCCGCTCGTCCGTGCCTTCCGTCCCGACGTCGTCGTGAGCCAGCACGGGTGCGACGCGCACGGCCTCGACCCGCTGACGAACCTCGCCGTGTCGGTCGACGCGCAGCGGAGCGCGGTCGCGCTGGTGCACGGCCTGGCGCACGACGTGGCGGGCGGCAGGTGGCTCGCGCTCGGCGGAGGCGGCTACGCCGTGGCGCAGGTCGTGCCGCGGGCGTGGACGCACCTGCTCGCGATCGCGGCC
>CAUQTR010000173.1:0-5030 GCA_963521045.1 uncultured Actinotalea sp. | reverse complement strand
CGTCGGGGCAGGTCGCGGCCGGCGACACCGCCGCCGCGGCCGCGACGCTCGACTCGCTCGCCTGGCTCGTCTGGGTGCCGGTGGCCGTGGTCGTCCCGGCGCTGGCCTTCGCCGTGTGGGCCCAGGTGAGCGTCACGCGCCCGCTGCAGCGCACGGGTGCGTACCTCGCCCAGGTGCACTCGGGTGACCTCAGCGGCCGCCTCGAGGCCCTGAGCAACGACGAGCTCGGGATGATGGGCACCGCGCTCAACGGCACGGTCGACTGGATGGCCTCCACGGTGACCGGCCTGCGCACGGGGGCGGGCGCGCTCCAGCGGGCGGCCGACGACCTCGCGGCCGTGAGCCACACCATGAGCGGGGCGGCGGACACGACCGCGGCGGAGCTCGCCGTCGTGGACGCGACCGCGCGCGGCGTCACGTCCGACGCGCAGACGGTCGCCGACGGCACGGGCGAGATGCGCCAGGCCATCGACGAGATCTCGCGCAACGCGGCACAGGCCGCCACGATCGCGGCCGACGCCGTGCACGCCGCCTCCGCCGCGCACGCCACGGTGGGGCGGCTCGGCGAGGCGAGCGCGGAGATCGGTCAGGTCATCAAGCTCATCACGTCGATCGCGGCCCAGACGAACCTCCTCGCCCTCAACGCGACGATCGAGGCCGCACGCGCCGGCGAGGCAGGCAAGGGCTTCGCCGTCGTCGCCGGCGAGGTCAAGGAGCTCGCGCAGGAGACCGCGCGCGCGACCGAGCAGATCACCGCCCAGATCGGCGCGATCCAGGACCGGACCTCTCAGGCCGTCACGGAGCTGGACACCGTCACGGACGTCATCCGGACCATCGCGGAGTACCAGACGAGCATCTCGGCCGCCGTGGAGCAGCAGTCGGCGACCACGGCGCAGATGGCGCACGCGGTCGCGGGCGCGGCCACCGGCTCGGGCGAGATTGCCGGCTCGCTCGGTTCGGTGCGGTCCGCCGCGCAGCAGACCCAGGAGGGCGCCCGCTCGGCCGACCAGGCGGCGCAGGAGATGCGCGAGCTGTCCGCCGAGCTCTTCTCGCTCGTCTCGGCGATCAAGGTCTGAGCACCGGATCGCGAACAACGCCTCACATCGGGTCGGACAGGCCCGATGGATCAGGTGCAGGGCTCATGGACGGGCCCGCAGGCAACCAGGGATGGACCAGCCATGATCGTCGTCACGCGTCTCAACGGACCCCGCTTCGCGGTGAACCCCGACCTGCTCCAGCGCGTCGAGAGCACCCCGGACACGATCCTCACGCTCATCGACGGGACGAAGTACATCGTCACCGAGTCGCTCGAGGAGATCACCGAGCTCGTCGTGCGCTACCGCGCCCGCGTCGCCGCCGCGACGCTCGACTACTCGCGCGAGGCTGCCGAGCTCGCCCCCGTGACCGAGCTGCGCCAGCAGCAGCGGTCCCTCAGCGCCGTCCCGGAGGTCGACTGATGGATCCGGCAACCCTGGGCGGCATCGCCTTCGCGTTCTCGATGGTCCTGCTGTCGATCTTCCTCGAGGGCTCCAGCCCGATGTCGGTGGTGCTGCCTGCCCCGATGATCCTGGTCATCGGCGGCACGATCGGCGCCGGTCTCGCGTCGACGACGCTCGCGGACTTCATGCACGCCTTCAAGACCCTCAAGACCTGGCTGACGTTCAAGCGCCCCGACCTCGACACGACCGTCGAGGTGGTCGTCGGGCTCGCCGACCGTGCACGCCGCGAGGGCCTCCTCTCGCTCGAGGACGCGGCGCGGACCGTGGACAACCCCTTCCTGCGCTCGGGCCTCCAGGCCGCGATCGACGGCACGGACCCGGACGACCTGCGGGAGATGCTCGAGGACCGGATCGCGAGCAAGAAGGCCCAGGACAAGAGCACCGCCAAGGTCTTCAACAACATGGGCGGCTACGCCCCCACGATCGGCATCATCGGCACCGTCGTCTCGCTCGTGCACGTGCTCGAGAACCTCTCGAACCCCGAGGAGCTCGGCCACATGATCGCCGCGGCCTTCGTCGCGACGCTGTGGGGTCTGCTCTCCGCCAACCTCGTCTGGCTGCCGCTCGGTGCGCGGGTCAACCGCGCGTCCGAGCTCGAGTGCGCGCACATGGAGCTCGCGGTCGAGGGCCTGCTCGCCATCCAGTCGGGCGCCAACCCCCGCCTGGTCGGTCAGCGCCTGCGCAGCCTCATGCCGCCCGGGTCCGAGGCGCCGGCGGAGGGCAAGGGCACCAGGAAGGCGGCGGCGTGAGCGCCGGCCACGGCTCCGGCGGGCACTCCGGTGGCCGGCGCCGCTCGAAGGGCGGGCACGAGGAGGAGCACGAGAACCACGAGCGCTGGGCCGTGAGCTACGCGGACATGATGACCGTGCTCGTCGGGCTCTTCATCGTCCTGTACGCGGTGAGCCAGGTGGACCAGGTCAAGTTCGAGCAGCTGCGCCAGTCGCTCGCCGTCGGCTTCGGCAACCCCGCGCCCATCGCGCTGGAGGGCAGCTCGGGTCCGCTCACCGGCATCGAGGCCTTCCAGATCACGCCCGACCTCCGCTCGGAGGCCGGCATCGAGGCCGAGCAGGTCCAGATGCCGTCGCCCGAGCTCACGGAGGCGGAGCTGCGCGCCGTCGCGGCCACCACGGAGTACCAGCGCCTCGACGCGATCGCCGACCAGATCGCGGCGGCGCTGACCCCGGAGGGCCTCGCCGACCGGGTGCGGTTCCGCGTCACCGAGCGCGGCCTGGTGATCGGCATGGTCGCCGACGACGTCTTCTTCAGCCCCGCGAGCGCCGACCTGACCGCCACGGCCCTGCGCATCGTCGACACCACCGCTCCGGTGCTCGCCTCGCTTCCCGACGAGATCTCCGTCGAGGGCCACACCAACGCCATCCCGGTCTCCGGCCGCTACCCGACCAACTGGGAGCTGTCCTCGGACCGGGCGACCCAGGTGCTCCGCCGCCTCGTCGAGGTCGGCGGGGTCGCACCGCACCGGATCGCCGCTGTCGGGTTCGGCGAGGCGCGCCCCATCGACGACCCCGGCGTCGACCCGCTCGAGGCCAACCGCCGCGTGGACCTCGTGGTCCTCAGCTCCGTCCCGGAGGACGTCCGCGCCCTCCTCCCGTCCCTCGCCGCAGCCGGCACCTCCTGAAGGGGTGAGCATGCCCACCGAACAGCGCATCATCGCGTCCAAGCCGGCCATCGGTGCCTCCGGCAAGACGTCCGCCGCCGCGGCCGCGCCGGCGGCCGAGCCGCCGAAGGAGGGCAAGAAGGGCAAGAAGAAGCTCGTCCTCATCCTGCTCGCCGTCGTGCTCGTCCTCGGCGGAGGCGCCGGGTGGTACTTCCTCATGGGACCGGGCGCCGCGCCTGCGGACGCGGCGGCCGCGGAGCCGGAGCCGGAGCCCGAGCCGGGCGAGGTGCTCACCGTCGAGGCCGTGAGCATCAACCTGGCCGGGGGCCACTACCTGCGCCTGGGCATCGCGCTGCAGCTCACGACCGAGGTGCACGAGGAGATCTCCTCGGCCCACGCGCTCGACCTGGCGATCGCGCTCTTCTCGGGCCGCACCGTGGAGGAGGTCTCCTCCCCGGAGGGCCGGGACCGGCTCAAGGACGAGCTGCGCCACCAGCTCGACGAGGCCTACCACGGGGAGGTGATGGACGTCTATCTGACGGACTACGTCACGCAGTGACGTGAACGGTGGTGCGAGTGCCGGGTGACGCGTCGAGCGTCGCCGGCACCGGGCACCGCCCACAGCACGGAGCCGGCAGGACGCCGGTGCACCCGCGGCGCCATGGAGGGCGCCACCTCACCGGGTCCGTCCGGCCTGCCGAGTCCTGGCAGCGGCGGCCCGGGCACGACGCGCCGGACGACACGCCGGGGACCCGCCCGCACGGACGCTGCTGCGCGCGGATTCCTCATCGCACCCGGAGCACGGCCGATGAGGCGTGCGTGACACCCGAAGCAACCACCGCCAGTGCGCGCCGCGGCGCGGGCGGTCCGACGCGAGCGCCGGAGCTGTACGACTTCCGGCGGCCCATGACGCTCGCCCGCGAGCACGCCCGCGCGCTCGAGATGGCCTTCGAGACCTACGCCCGTCAGACGACGACGCTGCTCACCTCGCGCCTGCGGGTCGTCGCCCAGGCGACGCTGGTCTCCGTCCAGCTGCACTCCTACGACGAGTACGTGCGTTCGCTGCCCGCGCCCACCGCGATGGTCCTGTGCACGCTCGAGCACGCACGGTCCACGGCCGTGGTCCAGCTCCCGATCGACACGACGATGCTCTGGGTCGACTACCTGCTCGGCGGGCCCGGCATCGTCGCCTCCGACGCCGAGCGTGAGCTCACCGACATCGAGTGGCGCCTCATCCGGGACCTGCTCCAGGTCTCGCTCGGCGACCTCGCGTACGCGCTGACCTCGATCGGCCCGATGGACGCGACCGTCAAGTCCGTCCAGTACGCCCCCCAGTTCGTCCAGGCGGCCGGGGCCTCCGACCCCGTGCTCGTGGTGACCTTCGAGCTGCTCGCCGGCACCCAGACCAGCACCGCGACGCTGATGTTCCCCGCCGACGTGCTGCTCGGCCCGCTCCGGGACGGCGACTCGACGGTCCGTCGGTCGTCCGAGGAGCTGCGCGAGCACGAGCTCGCCGTCGGCCGCCTCGCGGCGCAGGTCAACGAGGTGCCCGTGGGCGTCTCGGTGCGCCTCGCCCCCGTGACGGTCACTCCCGCACGCCTCGCCGACCTCGCGGTCGGCGACCTCCTGCCGCTGGACCACCGCGTCGGGACCCCGATGGACGTCGTCGTCGACGACGTCGTCATGGCCCGCGCCGCCCTCGGGAGCAACGGCTCCCGCCTCGCCTGCCTGGTCGTCACCTCCGAGGAGAGCCCCCGATGACGTCGTCGCCCGTCACCCTGCCCAGCCACCTGCCGGTCACGCCGGCCGTCGCGGACCGGCACGACGCCGACGTGCTCGCGACCGCGCACACCGTCGCGACGGAGCTGGCCCGCCTGCTGCCGTCGACGGCGACGCTCACCGTCACCGTGCACGAC
>CAUQTR010000172.1:0-5056 GCA_963521045.1 uncultured Actinotalea sp. | reverse complement strand
CGGCGACGGCGCGGCGGCCGGCTCGGCCTGTTCGCCACCGTCCTGCTGGTGCTGGGCCTCGCCGCCGGGGGCGTGTGGTGGTACGGCGCCGAGGGCCCGGGGGCCTACACGAGCGTGCCCACCGGGCTCCAGGGCGTCCCGGTCACCCAGGCGCAGGCGGTGCTCGAGGCGGCCGGCCTCGACGTGACCGTCACCGAGGAGTTCGACCCCCAGGTGCCCGTCGACGCCGTCGTCTCGACGGATCCCGGCGAGGGCCAGCGGGTGCGCAAGGACGGCACCGTGGCCCTGGTCGCGTCGAAGGGGCCCGACCTGCGCGTGGTGCCGGAGGGCCTCGTCGGTCAACCGGTCGAGGACGTCACCGCGGCGCTCGAGTCGGCCGGCTTCGTCGTCCCGGAACCTGGGCACGACCACCACGACGAGGTCGCGGCGGGCAGCGTCATCTCCGTCGGCGCGGAACCCCTCGCTCAGCTGCCGGCGGGCACCGAGGTGCCCGTGGTCGTCTCGGACGGACGCGCACCCGTCACCGTGCTCAGCGTCGTGGGCGCGACCCGCGAGGTGGCGATCCAGCAGCTGACCGACTCGGGGCTCCAGGTCGCGGAGGCCACCGACTTCTCGACCGAGTTCCCCGCCGGCACCGTGATGTTGCAGAGCCTGGCACCCGACAGCCCGGCGCTGCGGCTCGACGTCATCACGATCACCGTGTCGCAGGGCCCGCCGCTGGTCGAGGTGCCCACCGTCTTCGGCCAGCAGTTCACGGCGGCCAAGGCGACCCTGGAGGCTCTCGGTTTCGTCGTCGCCAGGGAGAACCTCATCGGCGGCGTCTTCGGAACGGTCCACAGCCAGGACGTCCCGGGCGGCACGATGGCTCCCGTCGGCAGCACGATCACCCTGCGCGTCGTCTGACCGCGACGCGTCCGACCCACGGCACAGACGTCGGCCCCCGACCGCTGCAGCGGTCGGGGGCCGACGTCGTCCGGCCGGGCGGTCGGCCCGCTCAGCCGCGGCGGATCATGTCCGCGACCTGGAAGGCCATCTCGAGCGACTGCTGGTGGTTGAGGCGCGGGTCCACGAGCGTCTCGTACCGTCGGGCGAGACCGGCGTCGTCGATCTCCTCACTGCCCCCGAGCACCTCGGTGACGTCGTCGCCGGTGAGCTCGATGTGCAGGCCACCCGGCACGGTGCCCGTGGCGCGGTGCACCTCGAAGAAGCCGCGGACCTCGTCGAGCACGTCCTCCAGGCGGCGGGTCTTGTAGCCGCTGCCGGAGGTGATGGTGTTCCCGTGCATCGGGTCGCACACCCACGTCACGGGCCGGCCCGAGGCGTGGACCTTCTCCACGAGGGCGGGCAACGCGTCGCGCACCCGTCCCGCGCCCATCCGCGTGATGAACGTCAGCCGTCCGGGGACGTCCGCCGGGTTGAGCCGGTCCATCAGCGCGAGCGCGTCGTCCGCGGTCGTCGTCGGGCCGAGCTTGACGCCGATCGGGTTCTGCACGCGCGAGAGGAAGTCCACGTGGGCTCCGTCGAGCTGACGGGTCCGCTCGCCGATCCACAGGAAGTGCGCCGAGCAGTCGTACGCCGTGCCGGTGCGCGAGTCGATCCGGGTGAGCGCCCGCTCGTAGTCCAGCAGCAGCGCCTCGTGGCTCGAGAAGAACTCGACCATGCGCAGGGCGTCGAAGTCCGCGCCGCACGCCGCCATGAAGCGCATCGCGCGGTCGATCTGCTCGGCCGTCTCCTCGTACCGGGAGTACGCCTTGTTGTTGGCGAGGAAGCCGCGGTTCCACTCGTGCACGCGCCGCAGGTCCGCGAAGCCACCGGTGGTGAACGCCCGGATGAGGTTGAGGGTCGCCGACGAGCGGTGGTACGCGTCGAGCAGCCGGCGCGGGTCGGGGATGCGCGCCTCGGGCGTGAAGGGGTGCCCGTTGATCGCGTCGCCCCGGTAGGCCGGCAGCGTGACCCCGTCGCGCGTCTCGTCGTCCGCACTGCGTGGCTTCGCGTACTGCCCCGCCATCCGGCCCATCTTGATGACCGGCAGGCTGCCGCCGTAGGTCAGGACGACCGCCATCTGGAGGATCGTCTTGATCTTGTTGCGGATGTTGTCGGCGGTCGCATCGACGAACGTCTCGGCGCAGTCACCGCCCTGCAGCAGGAACGCCTCCCCGCGGCCGGCCGCGGCCAGGCGGCCCGTGAGGACGTCCGCCTCCCCCGCGAAGACGAGCGGCGGGAGCGTGGCGAGCTCGCTCGTCGCAGCGGCCACTGCGGCGGCGTCCGGCCACTGCGGCTGCTGCCGGGCGGGCAGCTCACGCCAGGCGTCCAGCCCGGCGAGGACACCCGGGGCCGGTGCGACGCTCACGGATGGCTCGCCGGGGCCAGGGGCTGGCC
Organism: uncultured Actinotalea sp.; assembly: GCA_963521045.1. Taxonomy (GTDB): domain Bacteria; phylum Actinomycetota; class Actinomycetes; order Actinomycetales; family Cellulomonadaceae; genus Actinotalea. The sequence continues at coordinate 2,677 of CAUQTR010000172.1, read as the reverse complement.
GATGCCCTCGAGGAGCTCGCCGAACCACGGCACCGAGACGTCGAACGCCTTGCCGCCCGCGATCCGCGGGAACGCGATCGCCGAGAGGCGGTCGCCGTTCTCCTCGTCGTGCCCGATGACGCCGGACTCGCCGCGCAGCGCGCACTCGACCGCGTAGTCGGTCATCGACTTGATGAGCCGCAGGTCCTCGGCGTTCGCCGCCGCGGCACGCGAGTAGTAGCCGCTCTTCTGGACCATCGTCTTCTCGGCGCCCAGCTTCTCGGCGAACTGCTTGGCGAACCACTGGCCGGGGTTGATGGTGTCCAGCTTGACGTGGCCGAACGGGTCCCGCTGGACCTCCTCGCCGGCCGCCTCGAGCTGCGCGACGATCTCGTGCATCCCGGCACCCTCGGACAGGAAGATGTTCACGTTGCCGACCTCGTCCATGACCGTGCGCAGGCGCGCGGCCTCGGCGTCGAGGTCCACGGCCAGCTCGGGCACGAAGACTGCGTGGATGTCCCAGCGCTCGCGGGACAGGCCGATGCTCGGCACCCACTCCTGGGTGTCGAGCCACCTGCGGTACTCCGCGGCCGCGGCGGCGGTCAGCCAGCCGCAGTGACGGCCCATGACCTCGTGCACGATGAGCATGCGGTTGCCCGAGCGGTGCTCGCCGATGATGTTGCGGGCGAACCCGGCGGCCTCCTCGGCCGCCGTCCAGGCACCGAGCGACTGCTTGATCGGCACGACGTCGTTGTCGATGGTCTTGGGCAGCCCGACGACCGTCAGCTCGTAGCCGTTCTCGTGCAGGTAGGCCGCGAGGTCGGCGGCCGTCGTGTTGGTGTCGTCGCCGCCGATGGTGTGCAGGACGTCGACGCCGTCCGCCTTGAGCCGCTCGGCCGCGACGTGCAGCGGGTCCTGGCCCTCCTGGACGAGGCCGCGCTTGACGCAGTCCGCGGCGTTGGTGAGCTTCACCCGCGAGTTCCCGATCGGGCTGCCGCCGAAGCGGTGCAGCAGACCGGCCTTGGCGCGCGCCTCGTCGTCGACGACGACCTTGGTACCCGTGAGCAGTCCGTGGTAGCCGTGCTGGTACGCGATGAGCTCGACGTCCGGGGCGATCTCCGTGTACCGCTCGATGAGGCCTCCGACGGCGGAGGACAGGCAGGGGGCGAAGCCACCGGCGGTCAGCAGGGCGACACGACGAACCGACATCTCGGGAACACCTCTCGTTGGAGCTCAGATCATGGGGCCGGGACCGCTCGACCTCGGACAGCAGAGGTCAGCACGGTCCCCGCGAGCATGGGGGCGACCGGTGGCGCGTCGGCGGGCCTTCCGTCCTGCGAGGTCGCGTCCGACCGCGTCATCCTACTGACGGCGGCGTCTCGTCCTGGGGTGGGACCGGAACCTGGACGTCGGGCGCCGGACGCCCCCCGGGAGCGGGCGGCCCGACCTCGGCGGCCGCGGCGTCGGACGCGTGGCCCGAGGCGATCCGGGCCTTGGCCGTCGCCGCGTAGATGTCCACGTACTCCTGGCCCGAGAGGCTCATGAGCGCGTACATGATCTCGTCGGTGACCGATCGCAGGATGAAGCGGTCGTTCTCCATGCCCTTGTAGCGGCTGAAGTCGAGCGGCTCGCCGACGACGATCCCGATCTGCATCGGCTTCGGGATGACGGTGCCGATGGGCTGTGCCTTGTCGGTGCCGATCATCGCGACCGGGATGACGGGGGCGCCGGACTCGAGGGCGAGCCGCGCCACGCCGGTCTTGCCCCGGTACAGGCGGCCGTCGGGGCTGCGCGTGCCCTCGGGGTAGATGCCGAAGAGGTTGCCCGCCTCGAGCACGGCGAGGCCGGTGTTCAGGGCCGCCTCGCTGGCCTTGCCGCCGCCGCGGTCGACCGGGATCGTGCCCACACCGCGGAAGAAGCCCGCCTTGAGCCGACCCTTGAGGCCCGTCCCCGTGAAGTACTCCGCCTTGCCGATGAACCTGATCTTGCGGGACAGGACCAGGGGCAGCACGAAGGAGTCGATCACCGCGAGGTGGTTGCTCGCGAGGATCGCGGCACCCTCGGCCGGCACGTTCTCCAGCCCACGCACCCACGGACGGAACATCCCGTGCAGGAGCGGTCCGGCCGCGATGTGCTTCATCAGCCAGTAGAACAAGCGTCACCTCCGCTGCGGCGCCCGCGCGACCCGCGCGCAGCGTCCCCACGACTCTAGAGTGCTCTGCATGGCTCGACGTCCGCACGACGCCGACGACGTCCCGGACCGCCGTCCTCCGGACGGCTCGTCCGGCCCCGCCGACGTGCCCGCAGGCCCCGACGGCCGAGCCGACGACGGGCCCGACGAGGTCGTGGGCGGGCCGGGCGAGCCGCGCCCCGGTGACGACGGACCCTACGGCCAGGTCGACGACGTGCGCGGCGAGGACGACCGCGACGACGTGCACGACGACGACACGCACGACGACGACACGCACGGCCACGACACGCACGACGACGACACGCACGGCCATGACACGCGAGGTGGCGCCACGACCGGCGACGACGGCGCGGACGGTGACCGGACCGACGACGGAGCGCATGGTTCGGACCACGCGCGTCCCGGACCCTCGGCGGACGACGGCGCCCGCGACCGGGCGAGCATCCCCCAGGTGCCCGACGCCGACGTCGACGCACGGTGGCGCGCGATCGTCGCCGAGCTCGGCGA
>CAUQTR010000171.1:0-5064 GCA_963521045.1 uncultured Actinotalea sp. | reverse complement strand
CGTCCGCCGACCGCGGTCCGTCGCCCGCGGTCACGCCGGCACCGGCGGGTGCGTCGCGTCGCGGAGCTGGAGGGCGTGGTCCTGCAGGCTCCGGACGCTGAACGGCCCGGCGCGCAGCGACTCGATCGCCTGGACGGCCGCGGCCAGCTGCTGCACCGTGGTGACGATCGCCTTGTCGGACGCGACCGTAGCGGTGCGGATCTCGTAGCCGTCGGCCCGCGCGCCCTGGCCGGACGGCGTGTTGACCACCATGTCGACCTCCCCCGACGAGATGAGGTCGATGATCGTCGGCTCCCCCGCCGGCCCGCGTCCGGCCGAGTGCTTGCGCACCACCGTCGACGCGATGCCGTTGCGCTGCAGGACGGCGGCGGTCCCCTCCGTCGCGAGGATCTCGAACCCCAGCTCCCTGAGCCGCTTGACCGGGAACGTGATCGAGCGCTTGTCCCGGTCGGCGACCGAGATGAAGACGCGGCCCGAGGTCGGCAGCCCGCCGAACGCGGCGGCCTGGGACTTGGCGAAGGCGGTCGGGAAGTCCACGTCGATACCCATGACCTCGCCCGTCGAGCGCATCTCGGGGCCGAGGACCGTGTCCACGACGGCCCCGGCGGCCGTGCGGAAGCGCTTGAACGGCAGCACGGCCTCCTTGACGGAGATCGGCGCGTCGAGCCCGAGCGTGCCGCCGTCGCCGACGGCAGGCAGGACGCCGTCCGCGCGCAGCCGCGCGATGCTCCGCCCGGCCATGAGCAGCGCGGCCGCCTTGGCGAGCGGAACCCCGGTCGCCTTGGCGACGAACGGCACCGTCCGCGACGCACGCGGGTTCGCCTCGAGCACGTAGAGCACGTCGGAGACCAGGGCGAACTGCACGTTGATCAGCCCGCGCACGCCGACGCCCCGCGCGATCGCCTCCGTGGACACGCGGATCCGGTCGAGCTCGGCGGTGGAGACCGTGACCGGTGGCAGCACGCACGCCGAGTCGCCGGAGTGGATGCCGGCCTCCTCGATGTGCTCCATCACGCCGCCGAGGTAGAGCTCCGTGCCGTCGTACAGCGCGTCGACGTCGAGCTCGATCGCGTCGTCGAGGAACCGGTCGATGAGCAGCGGCGGGATCTCGGCGGTGGGACCGCTGACCGCGCGCGCCGCGTCGATCGCGCGGTCGACGTACCCGGCGAGCTGACCGTCCGAGTAGACGATCTCCATGCCGCGGCCGCCGAGCACGTAGGACGGCCGCACGAGGACCGGGTAGCCGATCCGCCGGGCGACCTCGGTCGCCTCGTCCAGCGTGCGCGCGGTGCCGAACGCGGGCGCCGGCAGGCCGGCCTCGACGAGCACGCGGCCGAACGCGCCGCGGTCCTCGGCGGCGTCGATCGCCGCGGGCGGCGTCCCCATGATCGGCAGGCCCGCGTCCTCGAGCCGCTGTGCGAGCGCGAGGGGCGTCTGCCCGCCGAGCTGCACGATGACGCCCGCGACGGGACCGACGGCGAGCTCGGCCTGGTACACCTCGAGGACGTCCTCGAACGTCAGCGGCTCGAAGTAGAGGCGGTCCGACGTGTCGTAGTCCGTCGAGACCGTCTCGGGGTTGCAGTTGACCATGACCGTCTCGTACTGCCCGCGCAGGGCGAGGGCGGCGTGGACGCACGAGTAGTCGAACTCGATCCCCTGCCCGATCCGGTTGGGTCCCGAACCCAGGATGAGGACCGCGGGCCGCTCGCGCGGCTGGACCTCCGTCTCGTCGTCGTACGAGGAGTAGTGGTACGGCGTCCGCGCCGCGAACTCCGCCGCGCACGTGTCGACGGTCTTGTACACGGGGCGCAGGCCCAGCGCGTGGCGCAGCTGGCGCACGGTCTCCTCGCCGAGGCCGCGCAGGGCGGCCAGCTGCGCGTCGGAGAGCCCGTGCCGCTTGGCCCGGCGCAGCAGCTCGACGCCGAGCTCGGGCGCACCGGCGACCTCGTCGGCGATCTCGTTGATCAGCAGAAGCTGGTCGAGGAACCACGGGTCGATGCCGGTCGCCTCGTGGACCTGCTCGACGCTCGAGCCGCCGGGGCGGCCCACCGTGCGCAGCACCTGCTGGACCTGGACGAGACGCTGCTGCGTCGGCACCGCGACCTGCCGCAGCAGCTCCTCGAGCGCCGCGCCCGAGGGCGCGTCGCCGTCCCAGTGGAAGACCGCGCCGGACGTGTCGATCGACCGCATCGCCTTGCCCAGCGCCTCGGCGAAGTTGCGCCCCATCGCCATGGCCTCGCCCACGGACTTCATCGTCGTCGTGAGGGTCGCGTCCGCGGCCGGGAACTTCTCGAACGCGAACCGCGGCACCTTGACGACCACGTAGTCGAGGGAGGGCTCGAACGAAGCAGGCGTCGAGCTCGTGATGTCGTTGGGGATCTCGTCGAGCGTGTACCCGACCGCGAGGCGGGCGGCGATCTTCGCGATCGGGAAGCCGGTCGCCTTGGACGCCAGCGCGCTCGAGCGAGACACGCGCGGGTTCATCTCGATGACGACGACGCGTCCGGTCTGCGGCTCGACCGCGAACTGGATGTTGCAGCCACCGGTGTCGACGCCGACCTCGCGGATCACCGCGATGCCGATGTCACGCAGCCGCTGGTACTCGCGGTCGGTGAGCGTCAGGGCCGGCGCGACCGTGACGGAGTCCCCCGTGTGCACCCCGACCGGGTCGACGTTCTCGATCGAGCAGACGACGACGACGTTGTCGGCGTGGTCGCGCATGAGCTCGAGCTCGTACTCCTTCCAGCCGAGGATCGACTCCTCGAGGAGCACCTCGGTGGTCGGCGAGTAGTGCAGGCCCGCGCCCGCGATCCGGCGCAGCTCGGCCTCGTCGTACGCGATGCCCGACCCGAGGCCGCCCATGGTGAACGACGGGCGCACGACGAGCGGGTAGCCCAGGTCCTGCGCCGCCGCGAGCACGTCGTCCATCGTGTGCGCGATGAACGAGCGCGCGCTCTCGGCGCCGCAGCGCTCGACGACCTCCTTGAACGCCTGACGGTCCTCGGCGAGGTGGATCGACGCCGTGTTGACGCCGATCATCTCGACGCCGAAACGCTCGAGCACCCCGGCCTCGTCGAGCGCGATCGCCGTGTTGAGGGCGGTCTGCCCGCCCAGCGTCGGCAGGATCGCGTCGGGGCGCTCCTTCTCGATGATCGAGGCGACGACCTCGGGCGTGATCGGCTCGATGTACGTGGCGTCCGCGAACTCGGGGTCGGTCATGATCGTCGCCGGGTTGGAGTTGACCAGGATGACCCGCAGGCCTTCCTGGCGCAGCACGCGGCAGGCCTGGGTGCCGGAGTAGTCGAACTCCGCCGCCTGGCCGATGACGATCGGCCCGGAGCCGATGACCAGGACGCTGGTGAGGTCAGAGCGACGGGGCATCGGCGGCGGGCTCCTCGGGAGATGCGGTGGGGGCGGGGTCGGTGGTGGCGGCGGTCGGCGACGTGGTCATCAGCTCGACGAACCGGTCGAACAGGTAGCCGGCGTCGTGCGGGCCCGCGGCCGCCTCGGGGTGGTACTGCACGGAGAACGCGGGCAGGTCGAGGCACTCGAGGCCCTCGACGACGTCGTCGTTGAGGGCGACGTGGGACACCGTCACCCGGCCGTAGCGGCCTCCGTCGTGCGGCGCGACGGACTCGCCCTCGAGCGGGGCGTCGACCGCGAACCCGTGGTTGTGCGAGGTGATCTCGACCTTGCGGGTGCGCCGGTCCATCACCGGCTGGTTCACGCCGCGGTGGCCGTACGTGAGCTTGTAGGTGCCGTACCCGAGCGCCCGGCCGAGCAGCTGGTTGCCGTAGCAGATGCCGAAGAACGGGATCCGCCGGTCGAGCACGTCGCGCAGCAGCTCGATCTCGTGCGTCGCGGCCGACGGGTCACCCGGGCCGTTGGAGAAGAAGACGCCGTCCGGGCTCAGCGCGAGGACCTCGTCGGTGCTCGCCGTGGACGGCAGGACGTGCGTGCGGATGCCCCGCTCGGCGAGCCGCTGCGGGGTCATCGACTTGATGCCGAGGTCGATCGCGACCACGGTCGCGACGGGCTCGGCCGCGCTCGCCGGTCCGCGCACCGGCTCGACCGTGTACGGCTCGGCGACGGTCACCTCGCTCGCGAGGTCCGCACCCTGCATGGCGGGTGCGGCGGCGACCTCGTCGAGGAGGTCCTGGTCCGCACGGCGGCGCCCGGAGGCGTCCACGAGGGCGTCGCCCGAGAAGATGCCCGCGCGCATGACCCCCCGCTCGCGCAGGTGCCGGGTCAGCGCACGGGTGTCGATGTCGCTGATGCCCACGACGCCCTCGGCGCGCAGCGCGTCCTCCAGCGTGCGCCGCGACCGCCAGCTCGACGGGCGGATCGCAGGGTCGCGGACGACGTAGCCGGCCACCCAGATCCGCGTCGACTCGGGGTCCTCGTCGTTCATGCCGGTGTTGCCGACGTGCGGCGCGGTCATGACGACGATCTGGCGGTGGTAGGAGGGGTCGGTGAGCGTCTCCTGGTAGCCGGTCATGCCGGTGTTGAAGACGATCTCCCCGACCGTGCGGCCGGCGGCGCCGAGCGTCCGGCCCGTGAAGGTCCGGCCGTCCTCGAGCACCAGGACTGCGGTCTCGTCGGTCATGCGTGCTGCTCCTTCGACGGTGCTGCTGAGGGTGTGGGCGCTGCCGGGGGCGCCAGAGGGGCGGCGTCGGCGGGCAGGATCGCGCGGACGGCGCTCACCAGTGCCTCACGGTCGGCGGCGTACCGCGGCCGGATGCCCGTGTCCAGCACCGTGGGCGCCGCGGGCTGGTCGCCCTGGAGCAGCGCACCGCGGGCGGCGACGGCCTCCCAGCGCACCACGACGACACCCTGGCCGCCGACGACCTTGCCCGCGATGCCGGGCTCGAGCGTGACCGACCGGAGCGCACGCGTCGGGACGAACAGGTCGCGGGCCCCGGTGCGCGTCATGCGCACCCCGGTGTCGTGAACGGTCACGCGCGCGGCCGAGCGGGCGCCGAGGTCGTGCGCCACCACCCGGTCCAACCAGTCGCCCGCGACCGTCGTCGAGACGTAGGTCGCGTCGACGGGCCCGTACCGGGG
>CAUQTR010000170.1:0-5089 GCA_963521045.1 uncultured Actinotalea sp. | reverse complement strand
GACCAGGAGCTGCGCGGGCAGCACGGCCGGCCGCACGTCCCGCGGCTGGCGCTGCCCGCGGTGCTCGAGGAGGGACCGCACGGCGTACGCGCCGAGGTTGCGCAGCGGAGCCGCCACGGTGGTCAGGGGCGGGCTGCAGAAGTCCGCGCCGAAGATGTTGTCGAAGCCGACGACGCTCACGTCCTGCGGCACGCGTGCGCCGAGCGCCACGAGCCCGCGCATGAGGCCGATGGCGAGCAGGTCGTTGTACGCGACGACCGCCGTCGTCGGGTGCTCGGCGAGCGCGCGAGCGGCAGCCACGCCGCCCGCGACGGTCGGGGCGAACGGCCCGAGCCGGCGCACCTTGAGGTCGAGCTCGAAGGCCGCCTCGCGCATCGAGCGCCACCGCATGCCGTCGGCCCAGGAGGCCTCGGGACCGGCGACGTAGGCCAACGTCTGGTGCCCGAGCCCGCCGAGGTGCTCGACCGCCCGCCGGGTGCCGCGGGCGTTGTCCGTGACGACGCTGGGCACGTCCGTCATGACCCGGTTGAGGACGACGGTCGGCCGCTGCTTGGCGGCGACGCGGATGGCGGAGTCGGACATGCGCGACGTGGCGAGCACGAGCCCCTCGACCAGCGGCAGGGTGCGGTCGAGCGCCTCGCGCTCGGCCTCGGCCGACTCCTGGACGTCCGCGACGAGCAGCGTGAACCCCGCCGAGCGCGCCTCCTCCTCGGCGCCGCGGATGATGTCGAAGAAGAAGGGGTTCGTCACGTCCGAGACGACGAGCGCGAGCAGCGAGGTGCGCCCCGTGGGGAGCGCCCGGGCGAGCGGGTTGGTCCGGTAGCCCATCTCGGCGGCGACCGTGCGGATCCGCTCGGCGGTCTCCGCGTTGACGCGTCCCGGGCGGGAGAAGGCGCGCGAGACGGTCGAGGGTGCGACGCCGCAGGCACGGGCGACGTCGTAGATCGTCGGCGTGGTGCGCCCGGGTGCGAGGCGCCCAGGGCCGTCGTCGGTGACGTCCATGGGCCCACCGTAGGTTTCGCGGCAACTCGCGGCAACCGGTTGCTGCGTTCCTGCCGGTGCTCACGGCGACGAGCGGCAACGCGTGGCAACCGCTTGTCGTGAGCCGAGGCCAGACCGCTCAATGGAGGCAGACCAGCCCGCGCCGACGCCAACCGGCGCCGCCCGAGCAGGACCCGGGCCCGACCCGGGCCGTGACCGGCCGACACGGCCGAGAGGAGAACGACATGCTTCGTCCCCAGGACACCAGCACCCGCGAGCGCAAGGCGCTCGACGGCCTCTGGGACTTCCGGCTCGACGCCACCGGCGAGGGCCGGGCCGAGGGGTGGTTCGGCGGCGCGCTCGTCGACGCGACCTCGATGCCGGTCCCCGCGAGCTACAACGACGTCCCCGCCGACGCCGCCGCGCGCGACCACGTCGGTGACGCCTGGTACCAGACCACCGTGCGCGTGCCGCGCGGGTGGGCCGGCCGGCGGGTGGTGCTGCGCTTCGACGCCGCGACGCACCGCGCCGTGGTGTGGGTGGGGGACACCGAGGTCATGGCCCACGAGGGCGGCTACACGCCGTTCGAGGCGGACGTCACGGCGCTCGTGGAGCCCGGCGACGAGATCCGCGTCACGGCCGTCGTCAACAACGAGCTGACGTTCGAGACCATCCCGCCCGGCGTCGTCGAGGACACGCCGCAGGGCCGCCGGCAGCGCTACTTCCACGACTTCTTCAACTACGCGGGCCTGCACCGGTCCGTCTGGCTCTACGCCACGGCGCCCGAGCACGTCACCGACGTGCGCGTGGTCACCGACGTCCGCACGGCCGGGGACGCGGTGACGGGAGTCGTCGCCTACGACGTCGAGCACGAGGGCGGTGCCGCGGTCCGCGTGACCCTGCGCGACGCCGAGGGCTCGGTCGTCGCGACCGCCGAGGGGGCGAGCGGCGAGCTCGAGGTCGCCGACGCCCACCTGTGGGCACCCGGCGACGGCTACCTGTACGAGGCCGACGTCGAGCTGCTGGACGCCGACGGCGGGACGCTCGACAGCTACCTGCAGACCGTCGGCATCCGGACGGTCGAGGTGCGCGGCACGCAGTTCCTCATCAACGGCGAGCCGTTCTACTTCACCGGCTTCGGCAAGCACGAGGACGCGCCCGTCCGCGGCAAGGGCCACGACGACGTGCACCTCGTGCACGACTTCGCCCTGCTGGACTGGATCGGCGCCAACTCGTTCCGCACCTCGCACTACCCGTACGCCGACGAGGTCTACGACTACGCCGACCGCCAGGGCATCGTCGTCATCGACGAGGTCGCCGCGGTCGGGCAGAACATGGGCCTGGCCGGTGGCATCTTCGGCGGCCAGAGCTACGTGACCTTCTCGCCCGAGACGATCAACGACACGAGCCGCGAGGTGCACGCCCAGGCGATCCGCGAGCTGGTCGGCCGGGACAAGAACCACCCGAGCGTCGTCCTGTGGTCGATCGCCAACGAGCCCGAGTCGGACACCGACGCGGCGCGGGCGTACTTCGAGCCGCTCTTCGAGCTGACGCGCGAGCTCGACCCGACGCGTCCTGTGGGCTTCGTCAACGTCATGCTCGCGCCGCACGGGCGGTGCCAGGTCTCGGAGCTGGGCGACGTGCTCATGCTCAACCGCTACTACGGCTGGTACGTCAACACCGGAGACCTGGCGGCCGCCGAGGACGCATGGCGCACTGAGCTCCAGGGCTGGGCGTCCGAGGGCAAGCCGATCATCATCACCGAGTACGGCGCCGACACGATGCCCGGGCTGCACTCGGTGACCCCGGTCCCGTGGACCGAGGAGTACCAGGTCGAGTACCTCGACATGAACCACCGCGTCTTCGACTCGGTCGACGCCGTCGTCGGCGAGCACGTGTGGAACTTCGCCGACTTCGCGACGTCGGTCGGCATCTTCCGCGTCGACGGCAACAAGAAGGGCGCCTTCACACGTGACCGCCGCCCCAAGGCCGCCGCGCACGCGCTGCGCCGGCGGTGGACCCGTGAGCGCTGAGCACCCGGGTACCCGGCGCCCCGCCGAGCCGACCGAGACGACTGCCCCCATCCCGCCGCGCACCGCGGCCCCACCCCGAGGGAACGCCATGACCAGCACCGTCGCTGCCCCGGCAGCACCCGTCACCCCGCCCGCCGGCGCCGCCCCGCCCGCCGCGTCCGGGAAGCTCCGGCTCTCGCAGCTCGTGGGCTACGCGTCCGGCGACGCCGCGAACAACCTCGCGTTCTCGATGTCGTCGATGTTCCTGCTGCTCTACTACACCGACGTCGTCGGGATCTCCGCAGCGGCGGCGGGCACGCTCTTCCTCGTCGTCCGGGCGTGGGACGCGTTCGCCGACATCTACGCCGGCCGCGTGGTCGACAAGACGATGACGCGCTGGGGCAAGTTCCGGCCGTTCTTCCTCTTCGGCTCGCTGCCGCTGCTCCTGCTGAGCGTCGCGACCTTCACGGTCCCGGGCGGCCTCGGCGGCACGGGCAAGCTCGTGTACGCGTACATCACGTACGCGCTGCTGGGCCTGGCCTACAGCCTCGTCAACATCCCCTACGGCTCGCTCGCGTCGGCGATGACCCAGGTGCCGGGGGAGCGGGCCAAGCTCGCGAGCTTCCGCATGGTGGGCTCCGCGGCGACGATGATCATGCTGGCCTTCGTCGTTGCCCCGCAGATCCGCAGCTCGGACGACCTCCAGCAGTCCCTGACCCTCACCACGCTCCTCTTCGTGGTCCTCGGCCTCGGCCTCTACGGCATCCTCTTCCGCACCTCGAAGGAGAACGTCGTCCGCGACGTCGCGAAGGTGAGCCTGCGGCAGAGCCTCGGCACCCTCAAGGGCAACAAGCCGCTGCTCATGCTGTGCCTGTCCGCGCTGTGCTTCCTCACCGGCATGTTCGCCCTGCAGACCGTCCAGGCCTACTACGCCCGCGACGTGCTCGGCGACGCCAACCTCTTCATCGTCCTCACCGTGGTGAGCACGCTGGCCATGTTCGTCGTCGCGCCGGTCATCCCGCGCATCGTGCGGACCTTCGGCAAGAAGAAGGCCTACGTCACGGCCGGGGCGCTGACGGTCGTCGCCTCGGTGGGCATCGCCCTGACCCCGCCGTCCGCGGTGTGGCTCGCCGTCGTGTTCTTCGGGATCTACGGCCTCGGCCTGGCGGCCGTCAACATGCTGATGTTCGCGCTCGAGGCCGACACGGTGGAGTACGGCGAGTGGCGCTCGGGCGTGCGTACCGAGGGCACGACGTACGCGGTGTTCTCGTTCACCCGCAAGCTCGGGCAGGCGGTCGGCGGCGCGGCCGCGGCCTACGGCCTGGGTCTCGTCGGCTACGTCGCGGGGGCCGAGCAGCAGAGCCAGGCGACGGCGGACGGCATCCGGTACATCGCCGGCTTCGTGCCCGCGGCGTTCATCGCGGTCGGCGTGCTCATCATGCTTGCCTACCCGCTGACCGAGCAGGTGTTCGGGTCTATGGTCGGCGAGGTCGAGGAGCGCCGGGCGGAGCGCGCACAGCGTGCCGCCGCCGGCGGTGAGTCGACGGGCGGACCGACGGACGCGACCCAGGAGGTCTGATGAGCACGCAGGTGGACGGGTGGGTCGAGCCGCTCGGGACCGCCGACCGCAGCGCCGTGGAGCACGTCTCCGCGGCGCTGCGGCGCGCCGTCCCCGCGGGTCGCCTCGGCGTCGCGTTCTCGGGCGGTGTCGACTCGTCCGTCGTCCTCGGCCTCGCCGTGCAGGCCCTGGGCGCCGATCGCGTCGTCGCGGTGCTCGGGGTCTCGCCGAGCCTCGCCGCGGACGAGCGCGCGGCCGCGCACGACGTCGCCCGTGCGGCGGGAGCGCCGGTGGTCGAGGTCCGGACCCACGAGGGTGACCACCCCGCCTACCGGCGCAACGGTCCGGACCGGTGCTTCTTCTGCAAGGACGAGCTGTTCCGGCGCATCGGCGACGAGGTGGTCGCCGAGCACGGCCTGGCCGCGGTCGCGTACGGCGAGAACGCCGACGACGCCCGCCGCCCCGACCGGCCCGGCTCACGCGCCGCCACGTCGCACGCCGTGCTCCGGCCGCTCGCCGACGCCGGGCTGGACAAGGC
>CAUQTR010000169.1:0-5108 GCA_963521045.1 uncultured Actinotalea sp. | reverse complement strand
GCCCAGCCGCGGACCGTGCCCGGGCCGACGTCGGCCAGGTCGAGGGTGACCACGCCTGCGCCGGCCTCCTGCGCCGACGCCAGCCGGACGGTGCCTCGGGGCAGGCCGTCCTCGGGGGTGCGGGTGCGCAGCGCGACGTACGTGCGGTGGGGCAGCGCGATCGGCAGGCACAGGCCGCCGTTGTAGTCGGTGTGCTCGCCGATGACGTTGGCGCGCCCCGGCGCCGACCACACGCCGTCGGGCGCGGCGGCGAAGTGCTCCCTGAAGGCGACCGTCGCGCGCGCGACGCCGTCCTCGCGGGTCCAGGCGTCGACCCACGTCGCTGTGCTCGCGCTGCTCGGGCTGCTCGGGCTCGGGCTCGTGCTCATCGGGCGGTCTCCTGGAGGCGGGCGGCGATGCGCTCGGGGGTGGTGTCGCTGATCCAGGCGGCGACGCCGGACTCGACGCCCGCCAGGTACTTGAGCTTGCCGGGCGCGCGGAGCACCGAGAACAGCTGCAGGTGCAGGCGCCCGAGCTCGCGGCCCTCGCCGGCGACGGCCTGGTGCCAGCCGGCGATGTAGGGCAGCGGGATCGGGCGGCCGGGCTCGCCGTCCGGCGCGTCCGGCTCGACGAAGAACCGGTCGAGGCGGCGCAGGAGCTCGAGGTAGGTGCGCGCGAGGTCGTCGCGCTCCGCGTCGGTCAGCCCGGGGAGGTCGAGGACGTCGCGCCGGGGGGCGAGGTGGACCTCGACCGGCCAGCGTGCCGCCGCCGGCACGTAGGCCACCCAGTGCTCGGACTCGAGGACCACCCGCGTGCCCGCGCGCAGCTCGGCCTCCACGACGTCGTGCAGCAGGTGGCCGCCGGTGCGCTCGCGGTACGCGGCGGCCTGCCGCAGCATCGCGGCCGTGCGCGGCGCGACGAAGGGGAAGGCGTAGATCTGCCCGTGGGGGTGGGGGAGCGTCACGCCGATCTCGCGGCCGCGGTTCTCGAACGCGAAGACCTGCTCGATGCCGGGCAGCGCGGACAGGTGGGTGGTCCGGTCCGCCCAGGCCTCGATGATCGTGCGGACGCGGTGCGGCGTGAGGTCGGCGAACGAGCTCGTGTGGTCGGCGCTGAAGCAGACCACCTCGCACACCCCCGCGGCCGGCCGGGCCGACCACAGCGGGTCGCCGTCGACGTCCCAGCCGTCCGCCAGCGTGATGCCGGGCACCTGCATGAGCGCCGGGAAGCGGTTCTCGAACACGACGACGTCGTAGTCCGTCGCCGGGATCTCGCCGTCGGAGTAGCCCGTGCCCGCCGTCTGCGGGCGTGCGGGGCACAGCGGGCAGGCGTCCGCCGCCGGCAGGAACGTGCGGTTCATGCGGTGCGAGGCCATCGGGATCCACTCGCCCGTGAGGGGGTCGAGGCGCATCTCCGGTCCGGTCATCGGGCGGGTCGTGCCGTCCGGTCCCGTGACGGTGAAGCGGTCGCCCAGCGGGCGCGGGTCGTCCAGCCGGCGGGTCGCTCCGCCCGAGACGTACGGCTCCGAGTCGTCGAAGTAGAGGAGCTCGCGCCCGTCCGCCATCCGGGTGGCGGTACGGCGTACACGCGCGCCGGCGGGACGGTCGGGGCCGGTCGTTCCGGGTGCGGTCACGGTTCTCCTCGTGCGGGCCCCGGGCGGGGCAGGCGGTCGTCGGTGGTCGGCACCATCACCAGGCTGCCGACGTGGGCGCGCAGGTCCTCGGCCGCCTCGGCGGGCAGCCCGTCGTCGGTCACCAGGACGGCGACGTCGGACAGGTCCGCGATGCGGCTGAGCCCGACGACGCCCCACTTGGAGCTGTCGGCCAGCACGACCGTGCGGCCGGCCACCCGGACGAGCGTCCGGTCCGTCTCGGCCTCGAGCAGGTTGGGCGTGGTGAGCCCGGCCTCGGTGTCGAGGCCGTGCACGCCGAGGAAGGTGACGTCGACGCGGAGCGCCTCGAGCGACCGCAGGGCCACGGGCCCGACGAGCGCGTCCGACGGGGTGCGCGTCCCGCCGGTGAGCACCACGCTCAGGTCGTGGTCGCCCGGCCGGTGCAGGGCGTCCGCGGCGGGCAGCGAGTTGGTCACGACGGTGAGCGGGCGCAGGGCGGGCGAGGCCGCGACGAGCTGCGCGAGGTGGTGCGTCGTCGTGCCGGCGGACAGGGCGATGGCGCTGCCCGGCTCCACGTGCGCCAGGGCGGCCCGGGCGATCGCCGTCTTCTGCGCGGCCGCGAGCTCGCGCTTGGCGAGGAAGTCGGGTTCGTGCGCGGCCTGGTGGGCGTCGACGGCACCGCCGTGGACGCGGTGCACCAGCCCTTGCCGGGCGAGCTCGGCGATGTCGCGCCGGACCGTCATGTCGGAGACGTCGAGGCTCGCGACGAGGTCCGCCACCCGGACCGCACCGGTGCTGCGGACCAGGCTCAGGATGGCGTCCTGACGCTGCTGGGCGAGCATGTGAACATCATCCACCACGAGCGAACAGAAGACAACAGACCTTCGGTCGTCAGCGGGTGACGGGGGTGAGCCCCAGCGAGCGGCCCGCGAGGCCACGCGACCGGTGTGCGAGCGTCGTGGCGATGTCGGTGAGGACCCGCGCGCCCGGGGAGTCCGGTGCCGCCAGGGTCACGGGCGTGCCCGCGTCTCCGGCGGCGCGCAGCTCCAGGTCGAGCGGGATCTGGCCGAGCAGGCGGACCGGCGCCCCGGTCGCCCGCGTGAGGTTGTCGGCGACGGTCTGCCCGCCGCCCGTGCCGAAGACCTCCACCCGGGTGCCGTCGGCCTGCTCGAGCCAGGACATGTTCTCCACGACGCCCACGAGGTGCTGACGGGTCTGCAGGGCGATCGAGCCGGCGCGCTCGGCCACCTCGGCCGCGGCCGGCTGGGGGGTGGTCACGACGATGAGCTCGCTCGTCGGCAGCAGCTGGGCGACCGAGATGGCGATGTCGCCGGTGCCCGGCGGCAGGTCGAGCAGGAGCACGTCCAGGTCGCCCCAGAACACGTCGGCGAGGAACTGCTGCAGCGCACGGTGCAGCATCGGCCCGCGCCAGACCACGGGCTGACCCGCGGGGACGAACATCCCGATCGAGATCACCTTCACGCCGTGGGCCACCGGCGGCAGGATCATGTCGTCGACCTTGGTGGGGCTCTGGGTGACCCCGAGCATCTTCGGGATCGAGAACCCGTACACGTCCGCGTCGACGACGCCGACCTTGAGCCCCTGCTGCGCCATCGCGACGGCGAGGTTCGCGGTCACCGACGACTTGCCGACCCCGCCCTTGCCGGACGCGACGGCGTACACGCGCGTCAGGCTGTCCGGCTGTGCGAAGGGGATCACGGGCTCCGCGACGCCGCCGCGCAGCATCGAGCGGAGCTCGGCGCGCTGCTCGGCCGTCATCACCCCCAGCTCGACGGCGACGGACGTCACGCCCTCGAGCCCCTGCACGGTCGCGGTGACGTCCCGCGTGATCGTGTCCCGCATCGGGCAGCCGGCGGTCGTGAGGTCCACGCCGACCGTCACGGCGGTGCCGTCGGGCGTCGCCGAGACGTCGACCGAACGCACCATGCCGAGCTCGGTGATGGGGCGGCGGATCTCGGGGTCGATGACGCCCGCGAGCGCTGCGGTGACGGACTCGACGGTCGGTGCGGACATGCGTCCATCGTAGGTCGGCCCTGGCGCGGCCGAGGACGCGGCCTGCGCCGCAGCGCCTCCGACCGACCGAGCCTGCGAGCCGCAGAGCATCGCACCGCGGAGCCTCACATCCCGTGCCCGGCTGCCGATGGGGCCGCGGCGCAGACCGGAGATGGACGCCCGTGGTGATCGCGCTGTACCTGACCGCTGTCGTGGTGGCACTGGTCACGGTCGTCACCAGCCCTGCGCAGCAGCGGGCGTACGGTGGCGTCCCTCGCACTGGTCGTCGCGCTCGCCGGTGCGGCCGTGTGGAACGTCAGCGCGCTCCTCGCCGCGACGACGAGCGGCGAGGCGCGCGCGACGTGGTTCGCCCTGCTCACGCCCGCCGCGGTGACGGTCTCCGTGAGCGGCTTCTGGGCGCTCCTCCACGCTGTCACCGACACGCACTGGGCGCCGTCACGCCGGCTGGTCACCGTCCTCGCCGTCCAACCCGCGGTCATGCTCGTGCTCGGCGCGACCAACTCGCGTCACCACCTGGTCGCCGAGGCGACGGGCGAGTACGGCCCCGCCTTCTGGGTGCACAGTGCCTACTCCTACGGGCTCCTGCTCGCCGGTGTGGTGCACGCGCTGCGTCAGCGGCGTGGGCTGCCGATGCTGCGCTCGGGCCAGCTCACCGTGATGGTCCTCAGCGGCTTCGTCCCGGGGGTCGCGACGGTGGTGCAGATCACCGCGATGCCGCCGGGCACGCCCGACCTCGCGCCGATGTTCTTCGTGACGACCGGCCTCGTCAGCACGTACCTGCTCCAGCGCCACCGGGTCCTCACCGTGCTGCCCGTCGCGCGAGCCCGGGTGCTGGAC
Source organism: uncultured Actinotalea sp. (assembly GCA_963521045.1). Classification (GTDB taxonomy): domain Bacteria; phylum Actinomycetota; class Actinomycetes; order Actinomycetales; family Cellulomonadaceae; genus Actinotalea. The sequence continues at coordinate 646 of CAUQTR010000169.1, read as the reverse complement.
CACCTGGGCGACGCCGTCGTCGTGCTCGACGAGTCCGACGTGGTGCTCGACGCCAACGAGACGGCGCTGCGCATGCTCGCGGTCGCCGGGCGGCCCACGCGGGTCGTCGGTCGCGCCGCGGCCGAGGTGCTCGGGGAGGTCGCCGACGTCCTCACCGGTGCCGTCGGCCATCGCGAGGTCGCCGTGGGCGACCGGAGCTTCGTCCTCGACGTGCGGACCCGGCCCCTGGAGGACCGGCGCGGCCTGCCCATGGGTCGGGTCGTCGTGGTGCGGGACGTCACAGCCGACGTGGCGGCCCGGCAGGAGCTCGCGCACGCCAACGAGGCGCTCCGCCGGCACGTGGCCACCATCGAGCGGCTGCGGGCGGAGGTCGCCGAGCAGGCGCTGCGTGACCCGGTCACAGGACTGCACAACCGGCGCTACCTCGACGCCGTGCTCGAGGCGCAGGTCGCGGCGTCGCCGGACGGCGGGCCGGCGACCTCGCCCGTCAGCGTCCTCATGATCGACGCCGACCGGTTCAAGTGCGTCAACGACGAGCACGGCCACGCGGTCGGCGACCGGGTGCTCGCGGCCCTCGCCGCCGCGCTCACCAGCGGCACCGGCCCCCGCGACGCCGTCGTGCGCTTCGGCGGCGAGGAGTTCGTCG
>CAUQTR010000168.1:0-5109 GCA_963521045.1 uncultured Actinotalea sp. | reverse complement strand
GTGATCGACGCGTCGCGCGCGCACTGGCCCGCGTTCTGGCGCCGCGGCGCCGCCCTCGACCTCGCCGGCAGCACGGACCCCCGCGCGTCCGAGCTCGAGCGCCGCGTCGTCCTGTCCCAGTACCTCACCGCCATCCAGTGCGCGGGCTCGCTGCCGCCGCAGGAGACGGGCCTGACCTGCAACAGCTGGCGCGGCCGCTTCCACCTCGAGATGCACTGGTGGCACGCGGCGCACTTCGCGATGTGGGGCCGGCCCGACCTGCTCGAGCGCAGCATGGCCTGGTACGAGCGCGTCCTGCCCGAGGCCGAGGAGACGGCGCGGGTCCAGGGCTACGACGGCGCCCGGTGGCCCAAGCAGGTCGGCCCGGACGGCCGCGAGAGCCCGAGCCACATCGGCCCGTTCCTGCTCTGGCAGCAGCCGCACGTCATCCACCTCGCCGAGCTGCTGCGCCGCGCCGCACCGGCGGGCCCGCACGGGCGCCGGGCCGACGTCGTCGCGCGCTACGGCCGGCTCGTCGACCGGACCGCGCGGTTCATGGCCGACGTCGTCGAGCCGACGCCCGAGGGGTTCACGCTCGGGCCGCCACTGGTCCCCGCGCAGGAGTCGTACGCCGACGTGCGCGACCGCGCGACCAACCCGCCGTTCGAGCTGGCCCAGTGGGTGTGGGCGCTCCGCGTCGCGCAGGACTGGCGCGTGCACGCCGGTGAGGCGCCCGAGCCGCGCTGGACGGAGGTCGCCGACGGCATGGCGCGCCCCCTCGTGCGCGACGGCGTCCTGGCCGCGGTCGCCGTCGAGCCGTTCACGATCCGGGCGGACCACCCGTCGATGGTCTACGGGCTCGGCGTCGTGCCGGACACGGGGTTCCTCGACCACGACGTCGTGCGCGCGACGCTCGCCGACGCGCTCGCGGACTGGGACTGGCCGAGCACGTGGGGCTGGGACTACCCGGCGCTCGCGATGACCGCGACGCGCCTGGGCGATCCCCAGGGCGCCGTCGACGCGCTGCTCATGGACGCGCCGAAGAACACCTACCTGCCCAACGGGCACAACCGGCAGACCGACCAGCTGCCCCTGTACCTGCCGGGCAACGGCGGGCTGCTGGCCGCCGTGGCGCTCATGGTCGGGGGGTGGGACGGGCACGAGGGCGTGCGCGGCTTCCCCCCGGGCTGGGACGTCCGGCACGAGGGGTTCGCCCCGCTGCCCTGAGCCCCTGCGCGGGGCGGGCGCTGTGCCCGACCTGCCCGACCTGCACCACCCGCGCGGGGACGCCCGCACCCGTCGCACCGCCGCACCGATCCGAGGAGAGACATGCACCACGCGCAGGCCGCGCCCGACGACGCCTCCACGACCGCCCGGAGGCGGTACGCCGTCGTGGGGACCGGCGCCCGGTCCCAGATGTACGTCGAGGCGCTGGTCGGCGACCACGCCGACGTCGGCGAGCTGGTCGCCTGGTGCGAGCCCAACCCGGGACGCGCGGACTACGCCGACGCGCTCGTCGCGCGGTCGGGTCGCACGCAGATGCCGCGGCGGTACGGCGTGGACGACCTCGAGCGGATGATCGCGGACGAGCGGCTCGACGCCGTCGTCGTGACGAGCCCCGACTTCACCCACGCGGAGATGACGTCGCGTGCGCTGCGGGCCGGCGTCGACGTCGTGCTCGAGAAGCCGCTGACGACGACGGCGCCGGGGTGCCGGGAGATCGTCGCGGCGGTCGAGGAGTCCGGGCAGTCGGTGATCATGACGTTCAACTACCGGTACTCGCCGCGCAACGCCGCGCTCAAGGAGGTCATCTCCTCGGGGCGCATCGGGCGCGTGACGTCCGTGCACTTCGAGTGGGTGCTCGACACGATGCACGGCGCGGACTACTTCCGCCGCTGGCACCGCGAGAAGGAGCACTCGGCGGGCCTGGCGGTGCACAAGGCCACGCACCACTTCGACCTCATGAACTGGTGGCTCGACGACGTGCCGGCGTGGGTCGTCGCGTCCGGCGCGCTGAAGTTCTACGGCGACACGAACGCGGCCGCGCGGGGGCTCGGGGAGCGCCCGGTGCGCGGCACCGTGGACCCGCCGAGCACGGACCCGTTCGCGCTCGACCTGCGCGAGGACCCGAAGCTCAAGGCGCTGTACTGGGACGCCGAGCGGCACGACGGCTACCTGCGCGACCGCGACGTGTTCGCGCCCGGCATCTCGATCGAGGACAACATCTCGGCGCTCGTGGGCTACCAGGGCGGGCCGGTGATGAGCTACTCGCTCAACGCGCACAGCCCGTGGGAGGGGTACCGGGTCGCGGTCAACGGGACCGAGGGCCGCGCGGAGCTCGAGGTCGTCGAGCGAGCGGCCGTGGTGCCCGGTGCGGACGGGCGGCTCGTGCTCGACGCGAGCTCGGTGGTCGACGACACGGCGGACAGCGACGTGCGCCGGCACGGTGAGCGGCTCACGGTGCAGCGGCACTGGGAGAAGGCGGAGGTCGTCGAGATCGTCAACCAGCGGGGCGGCCACGGCGGGGGCGATGCGCTCCTGCTGCACGACGTGTTCCGCGGCACGGGACCGGACCCGCTCGGGCGGCGCGCGGGCTACCTCGACGGCATCCGCTCGGTCGCCGTCGGGCTCGCGGCGAACATCTCGATGGCCGAGGGCCGCCGCGTCGACATCACGGAGCTGGGCCTGACCCTCTGAGGCGCTGGGCCGAGTCTTGGAACGCAGGTGACGCAGCGACGTCGCCCGCGTTCCAGAACTCGTGAGGCGGGACGGAGCGGGTCGTGTCGGCGGTCGGTCGTAGCGTCGGCCGCATGCGCGAGGAACCGGTAGCGGAGATGCCCGCCATGGCGGCCTACGGGGTCGAGGCCGCGACGTGGGAGCCGCTGCCCTGGTCGTGGGCGGCTGAGCGGCTCGTCGCCTGCCGCAACTACTGGGTGGTCACGGTGTCCGGCGGCGGGCAGCCGCACGCGCTCCCGGTGTGGGGAGTGTGGGACGACGACGAGCGGCGGTTTGCCTTCTCGTGCGCGCCGGGCTCGCACAAGGCCCGCAACCTCGCCGCGAACCCGCGCGTCGCGGTGGCGGTCGACGACACCGTCGAGTGCGTGTCCCTGCAGGGACGCGCGCGGGTGGTGACCGACGAGGAGCGGCGTCGCCGCTGGGCGGAGCGGTACGTGGCGAAGTACCGGGCGCTCGACGCGGGCTCCGAGATCGACGCCGCCTTCGTGCTGGCGCACCTCGTGGTGGAGGTCCGGCCCGACCGGGTGATCAGCGTCATCGAGCGGGAGGCGGAGTTCGCCACCCGCCCGACCCGATGGCGGTTCGCCGGCCGGGAGTGACGTGCGCGCCATCCGGCCCCCCGGACGGTGCGACGTGGCACGATCGACCTGGCACGTGCGTGCCTCGGCGGGGGGACTGCGGTGAGGGCTCGAGCGGTTGTCGGTGCGATGGTCGTCGCGACGGCTCTGGGTGCGTGCACCGCCCCGAGCGAGCCGGCAGGCCCGGCCGGCGCGGAGTCGCTGTGGTCGGCCCGTACGGAGTTCGTCGGTGACAGCTCCCGCATGGTCGCGCTGGCCGGCGAGGCAGGGTTCGGAGCCACGGGCGCGTTCAGCCTGTCCCTGCAGACCGAGCAGGAGCCGTACGGCCTGACGGTGGCGTACGAGGACGTCGACCTGGCTCTCGACGACGTCGACGTCACCTCCGAGGCGACCCTCATGCTCGGCCTCGTCGCCAACCTCGGCGTCGTCTCGGTCACGTCGGGCGACCAGGACTACGTGCTGACGGCGGCCGAGGCCTCCGAGGCCCTGGGGTTCGACGTCAAGGAGCTGGGCGACGACCGGACGGCGCTCCGGGAGTACCTCGAACGCGTGACCTGACCACGTCCCCTCCCCAGTGGGCCGAGACGCCACGCGTCGTGGGACGGGACCGGCGGGCGCGCGCCACGCTCAGGTGAGCAGCGCCGCGATCGTGAGCATCACGGGGACGGCGAGGAGCGTGGTCGCCAGCCCTGCGTCGCGTGCCAGGGCACGGCCTCGGCCGTACTGGATCGCGTAGACGAGCACGTTCTGCGCCGTCGGCAGGGCGGCCATCGTCACCACGGCGAGCAGGTCGCGGCCCTCGAGCCCGAGCGCGCGGCCGATCACGGCGGCGAGCAGCGGGTGGACGACGGACCGCAGCGCGACGACGAGCACGAGCTCGCGCGGCCGGCTGCGTTCGCCGTGCCCGCGGCCCAGGCCGGCGAGCGACATCCCGAACGTCAGCAGCGCGAGCGGTGCTGCGGCAGCACCGATGAGGCGGAACGGCTCGAGCACGACGGCGGGCACCTCCCACGGGAGCAGGGCCAGGACGACGCCGGTCAGCGCGCCGATGATGATCGGGTTGCGCAGCGTCCGGCCGACGACGCGGCGCAGCCGGCCGACGCCGGTGCCGGCCGCGTCCGTGCCGTCCGCGGGACCTGCGCGGCCGACGGAGACGTCGGCGGCGTCCGGCACGGCGGCGTCGTCGGGGTCGTCGGCGGTCGGGTCGTCCGCCGCAGCTCTCGGCAGCCGGTCCCGCTGGGCGTCGAGGATCGTGAATGCCACCGGCGCGAGCACGAGCAGCTGGAGCAGGAGCGTCGGCACGACGGCCACCGCATCCCCGAGGAGGTAGACGCCGATCGGGATGCCGAGGTTGCCGGCGTTGACGTAGGACGCGGCAAGCACGCCGATGGTCGCGTCGCCCGCGGGCCGGCGCCACGCCCACCGGAGCACCACCGCGGCGACGGTCACGACGGCGAGCGTGCTGGCGGCGATCGCCAGCGCGTGCCGCGAGGCGAGGACGTGCAGGTCCGCACCTGCGATGGTCACGGCCAGCAGGCTCGGGACGGCGATGACGAAGACGGCGCGCGCGAGCACCTGCTCCGCGTGCGGGCCGAGCGCCCGCGATCGCGCGAGCAGCCAGCCCACGAGCGCGATCGCCGCCATGGTGCCCAGAGCGGTGAGGATCGCGGTCATCGGCGGGCCCTCACGGCGTCATCGGTCGGTCACCGGTGCACGAGCGCCGGCGCCGTCACGCCGGCTCGACCTGCTCGGCGGGCGGCCCCGGGTCTGCTGCCGCGCCGCCGAGCGCCCCGAGCAGCTGCGGGCCGTACCGCTC
>CAUQTR010000167.1:0-5112 GCA_963521045.1 uncultured Actinotalea sp. | reverse complement strand
CCGCCAGACCCGAGCCAGGACGCCGCACCCCGCACCGCACCGCGCGCAGCCGCGGACGCACCACGCGGGCACGAGAACCCCGCCAGAGACGGAGGACCGACCCGGCGGACCTACCCCACGCGGTGCAGCCACCGGACAGGTGCACCGGCGCCCGCGTACCGGAACGGCTCGAGCTCGTCGTCCCACGCCTGCCCCAGCGCGAGGTCGAGCTCGCGGCGCATGCGCTCGGCGTCGCCTGCGTGCTCGAGCGCGGCGCGGATCCGGTCCTCGGGCACCACCGTGTTGCCGTGGACGTCGGTCGCGGCGTGGAAGATGCCCAGCTCGGGCGTGTGGCTCCAGCGGGCGCCGTCGGCGCCGTGGCTCGCCTCCTCCGTCACCTCGTACCGCAGGTGCGCCCAGCCGCGCAGCGCGGAGGTCAGGCGCGCGCCGGTCCCCTGGGCGCCCTGCCACGAGACCTCGGCCCGGAACATGCCGGGCGCGGCCGGCTGCTCGGTCCAGTCCATGGCGAGTCGGCTGCCCAGCACTCCGCCGGCAGCCCACTCGATGTGGGGGCACAGGGCACGGGGTGCCGAGTGCACGAAAAGTACACCGCGGGTGATGGCACCAGCCATGTCACACCTCCTGACGGGTCGAGGGTCGTCTTCCCCAACGACCTCATCCCGCTCCGGGAGGCATTCATGGTCACGCGGCGTGCAGGGCCCAGCATGCCCGATCGCGGGCGACTTGCGCCAGCGGACGGCTGTCCGACCGGCACGCGTACAGCCGGCGCACGACCGGCCGGCGCGTCAGGCGAGCTGCTCGCGCATCGCGCGCATGGCCTTCTTGCGCACCGACCGCTCGAGGCGGTCGAGGTAGAGCATGCCGTCGAGGTGGTCCACCTCGTGCTGGAGGCAGCGCGCCATGAGCTCGGTGCCCTCCACGACGACCTCCTTGCCGTCGAGGTCCTCCCCCACGACCCGCGCGTACCAGGCGCGATGGGTGGGGTACCACAGGCCCGGGACGGACAGGCAGCCCTCGTCGCCGTCCTGGTACTCGTCCTCGGACAGCTCGACGATCCGGGGGTTCAGCACGTAGCCGAGGTCGTCGTCGATGTTCCAGGAGAACGCCCGCAGGCTCACGCCGATCTGGTTCGCGGCCAGCCCGGCGCGCCCCTCGTGGTCGACGGTCTCGAGCAGGTCCTCGACCAGGGAACGCACGCGCGTGTCGATCTCGGTGATCGGCTCGCACGGGGTGCGCAGCACCGGGTCCGGCACCACGCGGATCTCTCTCATCGCCATGGGCTCGATCCTGCCATGACGACGCGGGCCCCGGTCTCAGCGCGCGGTCGATGGCCTGACGGCGCGCTCCTGCCGACGGTTCCGGTACCACTTGACGCCGGCGATGATCATCGGAAGGTACTTCAGCAGTCGTCCCATGCCATCCACTGTCGGTCCTGCGCGCCGAGCTCGCCACCGGCCACGGCCGGCCCGCCGTTCCCGCTGCGATCACCACACCGCGCGCCTAGTGTCGACGCAGCGAGCGCCCGTCGGCGCGACCACCCACGAAGGGACCCACCATGCGGATCAAGGCAGCACTTCTCCTCGGCGGAGCCGTCGGCTACGTGCTCGGCACGCGTGCCGGACGCGAGCAGTTCGAGAAGATCCGGTCCTCCGCGCAGACGCTCTGGCAGGACCCGCGCGTGCAGGGCACCGTCTCCGAGGCCAGCTCCTTCGTCAAGGAGAAGGCGCCGGACCTCAAGGAGAAGGTCGGCGGGGCCGTCAAGCAGGCCACCGAGGCCGTGCGCGGCCGCTCGGACGACGACACGCAGCTCGGCAGCACCTGGGAGACGAGCACCGAGGACCTCTCGGGCACCTCGACCACGGGCACGACGACGCCCGGCACCTCCACCCCGGGCGGCACGGGCGGCGCGGGCACCCCGGGCGACGGCCCGACGACGACCGGTACCGGCTCGTACTGAGACCAGCCGCCCCCACGAGGGACGCGACACCACCGACGCCGGGCCCGGAGATCGTCCGGGCCCGGCGGCCGTGCGTCCCGCCCCGTCCACGCCTCGCAGGGGCTCGCTCTTCGCTGCCCGCTCAGGCCCGCTCGACGAGGTGGCGCGGGTACGCGACCAGGGTGAGGAACGTCGGGAAGTCCTCGGTCAGCGCGACCTGACGCAGCACCTCGCTCGCGTCGTCGAACCGGTCGCCGGCGCCGCGCTCGACGCCGGCGAGGACGTCGGAGAGCACCGCCTCGACGTGCTCCCGCGTCACCCGGGTCCCCTCGGCGGTCACGGTGCCGTGGTGGATCCACTGCCACAGCTGCGACCGCGCGATCTCGGCGGTCGCCGCGTCCTCCATGAGGTCGTCGAGCGCGACCGCACCCGTTCCCCGGAGCCAGGCCTCGAGGTAGCGCAGTGCGACGGAGACGTCGGCTCGCACGCCGGCATCGGTCACCGCACCGGCCGCCGAGGCCACGTCCAGCAGGTCCGCCGCCGTGACCCGGACGTCGTCGCGCAGGCGCTCCAGCTGGTGCGGCCGGTCCCCGAGCGTGGCGTCGAAGACCTCCCGGGCGACGGGGACGAGGTCCGGGTGCGCGACCCACGTCCCGTCGAAGCCGGCCCCGGCCTCGCGCAGCTTGTCGGCCCGCACCTGCTCGAGCGCCCGCGCCGTCACGTCGGGGTCGCGCCGGTTGGGGATGAACGCCGACATGCCGCCGATCGCGTGCGCCCCGCGTCGGTGGCACGTCGCCACGAGCAGGTCGGTGTAGGCCCGCATGAACGGCACGGCCATCGTGACCGCCGAGCGGTCCGGCAGCACGAACCGCGGCCCCCGGTCGCGGAAGGTCTTGATGATGCTGAAGACGTAGTCCCACCGCCCGGCGTTGAGGCCGGCGCAGTGGTCGCGCAGCGCGTGCAGGATCTCGTCCATCTCGAAGGCCGCCGTGATCGTCTCCACGAGCACGGTCGCCCGGACCGTCCCGTGCGCCAGCCCGAGGGTGCGCTCGGTGAGCGTGAAGACGTCGTCCCACAGCCGGGCCTCGTGGTGGCTCTCGATCTTGGGCAGGTAGAAGTACGGCCCGCGGCCGCCCTCGACGAGCGCCCTGGCGTTGTGGAACGCGTAGAGGCCGGCGTCGACGAGGCTCGCCGACGCCGGGGACCGCTGCCCCGTGCGGTCGGTGAAGCACAGGTGCTTCTCCGCGAGGTGCAGGCCGCGCGGCCGCATGACGATCGTGGGCGTGCGCCCGTCCTCACGCACGCGGTACTCCCGACCCTCAGGTGACGTGAAGCCGAGGCGGCCGCGGACGGCGTCGTGCAGCGTGAGCTGGCCGCCCACCACGTTCGCCCAGGTGGGCGAGGTGGCGTCCTCGAGGTCGGCGAGCCAGACGCGCGCGCCCGAGTTGAGCGCGTTGACCGCCATCTTGCGGTCGGTGGGCCCGGTGATCTCGACCCGCCGGTCCTCGAGGCCAGGCCCGGCGCCGGCGACACGCCAGCTCGGGTCCGCCCGGACGTCCGCCGTCTCGGGCAGGAAGTCGGGCGTGGCGCCGTTCGCGATGGCCTCGCGGCGACGCTGCCGCTCGAGGAGCAGGTCGTGGCGCGGGCCGGCGAACGCGGCGTGGAGGTCCGCGAGGAAGTCCAGGGCCTCGGGAGTGAGCACCTCGGCCGAGCCGGGCACGTGCGGCCCGCGCACCTCCATGCGGGGTGTCGCGACCCCCAGCGGTGCAGACGCCGCCCGGAGCGCTCCCTGCGGTGAGGTGGGGGGTGCGGTGTGCACGTCACGCGGTGTCGTCGTGGTCATCGTCGTCTCCTCGGGTGCGGTCGTGGGTGCGGCGGTCGGTGCGGGGTGGCTCATCCCGCCGGCCTGAACTGGGCGGTCTCGGTCGAGCCGGCCATCGCCGTCGTCGTGCTCGCGGGGTTGACCGTGGTGGCCACGCGGTCGAAGTAGCCGGTCCCGACCTCGCGCTGGTGCCGCGTGGCCGTGTAGCCGTGCGCCTCGCTCCTCAGCTCCGCCTCCTGGAGCTCGACGTAGGCGCTCATGCCGCGCTCCGCGTACTCGCGCGCGAGCGTGAACATCGAGTGGTTGAGCGCGTGGAACCCGGCGAGGGTGATGAACTGGAAGGCGTAGCCGTAGCTCGCCAGCTCGCGCTGGAACCGCGCGATCGTCGGGTCGTCGAGGTGCCCGCGCCAGTGGAACGAGGGCGAGCAGTTGTACGCGAGGAGCTTTCCGGGGAACCGCTCGTGGATGCGCTCGGCGAACTCGCGGGCCAGGCCGAGGTCGGGCTCCGACGTCTCGACCCAGAGCAGGTCCGCGTACTCCGCGTAGACCGAGCACCGGGCGACGACGGCGTCCAGGCCGGGCCGCACGCGGAAGTACCCCTCCGCGGTGCGCTCCCCCGTGAGGAACGGCTCGTCGCGCGGGTCGACGTCGGACGTCAGCAGGTCGGCGCCGAGGGCATCCGTGCGCGCCACGACGATCGTCGGCACGCCCGCGACGTCGGCCGCCAGGCGCGCGGCGTTGAGCGTGCGCACGTGCTGGGACGTCGGCACGAGCACCTTGCCGCCCAGGTGACCGCACTTCTTCTCCGCGGCCAGCTGGTCCTCCCAGTGCACCCCGGCCGCGCCCGCCGCGATCATCGAGCGCATCAGCTCGTAGGCGTTCAGCGGCCCGCCGAAGCCAGCCTCGGCGTCCGCGACGACGGGCGCGAGCCACTCACGGGACGGGGCGCCCGTCTCGGCGACCTCGACCTGGTCGGCCCGCAGGAGGGCGTTGTTGATCCGGCGCACGACGGCAGGCACCGAGTTGGCGGGGTACAGGCTCTGGTCGGGGTAGGTCTGACCGGCGAGGTTGGCGTCGGCGGCGACCTGCCAGCCGCTCAGGTAGATGGCCTCGAGCCCGGCCCGGACCTGCTGCACGGCCTGGTTGCCGGTGAGTGCCCCGAGCGCGGGCACCCACTCCCGGGTGTGCAGCAGGTCCCACAGCCGCTCGGCCCCCCGCCGGGCGAGCGTGTGCTCCTCCAGGACCGAACCGCGCAGCGCCACGACGTCGTCGGCCGTGTGGTCGCGGCGCACGCCGCGCCAGCGGGGGTCCGTGGCCCAGGACCGCGCGATCTGCTCGGCCGTCTGCCCCGGGT
>CAUQTR010000166.1:0-5119 GCA_963521045.1 uncultured Actinotalea sp. | reverse complement strand
CTCCGGGTGCTCACCGAGACGCCCGGGCCCGGCGACGGACGCCCGCCGCGGCGCGTGGCGCGGATGGCCGACGTCGAGACGGAGTCCCTCGTGCTCGAGCTGCGCGACCTCCTCGCGGCACGCGGCGACGCCGTCGGCGGCTTCCTCGCGCGGCTCCTCGAGTACGACCGTCGCAACAGCGCGCAGCTGGTGGGCACGCTCGCCGCCTGGCTCGACGCCTTCGGCGACGTGCCCGCCGCCGCGGCCGCCACGTTCGTCCACCCGAACACGTTCCGCTACCGGCTGCGCCGGGTGGCCGAGGTCGGGCAGGTCGACCTGGCCGACCCGGACCTGCGCTTCGCCGCGATGCTGCAGCTGCGGCTGCGGCGGGACTGACGGGCGACGCACGCCGCCCTGCCCTGTGGCGACGGACGCTCGCCCCCGTGCTCGGGCGCGCTCCTACCCCTGCGCTCCGGGGACCCGCTCCATCCGGGTCCAGCTGGCCCAGCCACGCTCGCGGACCAGCTCGAGCAGCCGGGCCGCGCGTGGGTCGGACTCGACCGCCAGGGCGTCCAGCAGGTCGAACGCGACGGTGTCCTGCGTCCCGCCCACGTCCCGGTGACCTGCGGCATCGGCCTCCTCGGCCAGCGCGACCAGGATGTCGGCGGCCTCCTCCAGAAGCACCTCGTCGGTCTCCGCGCTGTCGAGCATCTGCGACAGGATCCGGTAGAGCCGCACGAGCAGGGGGTTCTCGAGCTCGGCGAACTTCGCCGGCATCCACTGGCGGACCTGGTCGGGCCAGCGCGCCGCCACGAGGATCCATCCGTCGCGCTCCGCGTGGACCATCCGCTCGGAGACCCCGAGCTCACGCAGGCGGTCGAGGTAGGCGGCCACCTCGGGCGGGAGCGCCAGGCTGTCGCCGGCCGCGAGCTGGGCGATCTGCCGGCGGCTGTCCTGGAGCCGCCGGATCTCGGCTCGCAGCCGGTGGTCGATCGACCGCACCGCCTCCGCGAAGGCCTGCGCGTCCGCCGCGAGCATCTCGGTGATGCGTGACAGCGGCACGCCGGCGTCCGCCAGGGTCCGGATCCGGATGAGGGTGACGACCGCCGTCGCGCCGTAGCGGCGGTAGCCCGAGGCGTCCCGCTCCGGCTCCGGCAGGAGCCCGACCTGGTGGTAGTGCCGCACGGCCCGTACCGTCACGCCCGCGTACGCGGCCAGCTCGCCGATGGTCAGCATGGCGTGATGGTGCTCGCTGCACCCCGGCCCGGTCGAGCCCCACTCACGAGATCTTGCGCCGGTAGGCCGCCGTGGCCGCGACGTACGCGACCACGAGGATGCCGCTGCACCACGCCAGGGCGACCCAGATGTCGTTGCCGACCGGCTGCGCGGCGAGGAGGGCACGGATCGTGTCGACGATCGAGGTCACCGGCTGGTGCTCCGCGAACCACCGCACCGGGCCCGGCATGGTCGCCGTGGGGACGAACGCCGAGCTGATGAACGGCAGGAAGATCAGCGGGTAGGAGAACGCGCTCGCCCCCTCGACCGACGTCGCGGACAGGCCCGCGAGGACCGCGAGCCAGGTCAGCGCCAGCGTGAACACCACGAGGATGCCCACGACGGCGAGCCACGCCGGCAGGCCGGCGCCCGAGCGGAAGCCCATGAGGAGCGCGACGAGCACGACGACGGCGAGCGAGACGAGGTTGGCGACCAGCGACGTCAGCACGTGCGCCCACAGCACGGACGACCGCGCGATCGGCATGGACTGCAGGCGCTCGACCATGCCCTTGTCGAGGTCGAGGAAGAGCCGGTAGGCGGTGTACGCGACCCCCGAGGCGATGGTGATCAGCAGGATGCCGGGCAGGAGGTACGTGACGTAGGACTCGGACCCGGTGTCGATCGCCCCGCCGAAGACGTAGACGAACAGGAGCATCATCGCGATCGGCGTGATCGCGGTGGTGATGATCGTGTCGGGGCTGCGCGAGACGTGGCGCAGCGATCGACCGAGCAGGACGGCGGTGTCGCCGGCGACGGTGGTCATGGTGGTCCTCACTCCCCCGAGCCGACGACGGCGAAGAACACGTCCTCGAGCGTCGGCTGCTTCTCGACGTACTCGACGGTGGCCGGCGGGAGCAGCTGCTTGAGCTCCGCGAGCGTGCCGTCGACGATGATGCGGCCCTCGTGCAGGATCGCGATCCGGTCGGCCAGGTGCTCGGCCTCCTCGAGGTGCTGCGTCGTCAGCAGCACCGTGGTGCCGCCGGTGGCGAGCTGGCGGACGGTCTGCCAGACCTCGGCCCGCGCCTGCGGGTCGAGGCCGGTCGTCGGCTCGTCGAGGAAGATCACGGGCGGCTCCCCGATGAGGCTCATCGCGATGTCGAGCCGACGGCGCATGCCGCCCGAGTAGGTGCCGGCCCGGCGGTCCGCGGCGTCGCCCAGCGAGAAGCGCGCCAGCAGCTCGTCGGCCACCCGGCCGGGATCGGCCACGCGCCGCAGCCGCGCGACCAGCACGAGGTTCTCCCGCCCCGTGAGGACCTCGTCGACCGCGGCGAACTGCCCGGTCAGGCTGATGGACTCGCGGACCCGTGGCGCCTGCGTGGCGACGTCGAACCCGGCGACCTCGACGGTCCCCGCGTCCGGCCGCAGGAGTGTGGCGAGGATCCGCACGACAGTGGTCTTGCCGGCCCCGTTGGAGCCGAGGAGCGCGAAGACGGTGCCCCGCGCGACGTCGAAGCTGACGCCGCGCAGCACGGCGAGCTCTCCGTAGGACTTCTCCAGCGCGTGCACGTGGATCGCCGGCTGGTCGGCGTGGGTGTGTGCTGTGCTCATGGGCGCCAGCATCGGGCCCTGACCCTGCGTCAGGGTCAAGCGCTGAGCGAAAGAGCGCCTCGCGCACCGGTCCGTGGCGGTCGCCACGAGGCGGGAGGCACGGCGACTCGGCCCCGGGATGCTCAGCCGGTGCGCTCGACCGGGAACACCAGGTGCGTGACGCGATCACCCTGGACGCACGTCGTCGGGTCCCCCAGGACGGCCGGGTCCACCGCGAGGTCGCCGAAGTACGGCTTGCCCCGCCCCAGCACCACCGGGACGAGGTCGATCGCCACGGCGTCGAGCAGGCCGAGCTCGAGGCACTGGCGCGCGATCGTCCCCGCCGCCACCTGGACCGTGCCCTCCCCAGCGAGCTGCTGCGCGCGCTCGAGCGCCGCGGCCACCCCGTCGGTGACGAAGGTGAAGGGCGCGTCCGGGTGGGCGCGCACCCAGTCCTCGGGCACCCGGTGGGTCACGACGACGACCGGGACGTCCAACGGGTGGCGGCCGTCCCAGCCGTCCGTGATGTCGAAGAGCACACGGCCGACGACGAGCGCGCCGAGGTCGGCCCACCACCCCCGGACGTAGGCGGCGCTCTGCGGGGAGAGTCGGAACGTGAGCCCGGGGGTCGCCGTCTCCAGCACGACGTCACCGTTCTCGTACCAGTCGAACAGGCGCCCGATCTGGTCGTCCGGCAGCGCCACGTACCCGTCGAGGGACGTCGACGCCGAGGAGATTACCCTGCCCATCACCAGCTCCTTCCGTCAGGAGACAGACCGGCGCCGGCGCCCGGACTCATCGGGTGGCACCTGGGGCGCAGGGCGGCGACGACGCCGTCGGCGGCGGGCGCGGGAGTCAGCCGGGCGGCTCGTGGCTGACCAGGCCCACCAGGTTGTCCTCGGAGTCGCGGATGAACGCCTGCCACTCGTCCTGCCCGGAGGGGCCGAGGGCGTCGTCGTCGTGGTGGAAGATCACCTGCGGCTCGCTCTCCACGGTCACGCCTCGCGCGCGGAGCTCGGTGACACGCTCTCGGACGCTGGGCACCTGGAGGTAGAGCAGGGCCGACGGCGCCGCGCGGTCGAGCAGCAGGCGGGTGCGGCCGAGGCGGAAGAACAGCAGCCCGGGCGGGTCGAACCGCCCCGCCGGCTCGGCCCCCAGCAGCGCACGGTAGAAGGCGGCGGCGCGGTCGAGGTCCTCCGCGCGCTGGGCGACCTGGGCGAGCTCCATCCCGGCATGGTGGCCGGACGGCTCGGTGCACGGCAAGGGCCCTCCCCCGGCGATGTCGGCCGGGGAAGGGCCCTGCGCGTCGTGAGGCCGGGCGTGTCCTACCAGTTCTCGCCCGGCACGATGCCGAAGGTCGCAAGCCACGCGAGGTCGTCCGCGGTGTCGACGCGGTAGCCGCCACCCGTGCCCGCGCAGCGCGCGTTCATGCCGAAGGACGTCACCGCCGCGACGACGTTCGTGCCCTCGACGAAGATCGGGCCGCCCGAGTCGCCGTTGCACGTGCCGCCACCCGCGGCGTTGTTGGTGAAGAGGACCGAGTTGCCGGCCTTCTTCTCCCCGAACGCGGCGTCCTGGTTGATGATGGTCAAGGTCGCCTGGAGCCGGACGCGCTCGGCCATGGTGCGGTTCGACGGCTCGGGCATGTTCGCCTGGAGGCCGTAGCCGACCGCGGTGAAGGCCTGGGGGTTCTGGCCGCGCGCGACGAAGAAGTCGTCGAAGTAGCCCTCCTCCGGGATCGCACCGTACTCGTCGAGGAGCACGGGCTCGTCGAGCACCACGACACCGAGGTCGTGCAGGTAGAACGCGGCGTCGTCGTACTCGGGGTGCGTGTACGGCGTGCCCTCGACGGACGTCGCGCCGCCCGTCGGGTAGCCGACCGCGGCGGCGTCGCGCAGGTCCTCCTCGAACCAGATGACGGCGCCGTCGGCGCCGAAGGTGCAGTGCCCGGCGGTGAGGAAGACCGTCGGGGAGACGAGGGTCCCGGTGCACCGCCAGGCGGGCTCGCCGTCGACCTCGGCGATCATCAGTCCGACGTAGGGGTGCTCGCCGGCGTCCGGCTCGCCGTAGCGGATGGCGGCGGCGGGCGCCGCCGCGGCGATCGTCAGGGCGAGCGCGCCGAGTCCGGCGAGCGCACCGCCGAGAAGGGTCCTCCTGGCCATGGACAGCTCCTTTGCTGCAGGGGTGTGTCCTGGCGATCGCGCGCTGGGCCGAAAGGGTTACGGCGCCTCGCCCGGGCCGCGGGCCGGCCGCTCGTCGCCGGCGAGGAGCAGGTCCCGCGTGAGCTCGAGCTGGCCGTGGTGCTGGGCGAGCTCCTCGAGGGCGTGCAGGAGGGCGC
>CAUQTR010000165.1:0-5136 GCA_963521045.1 uncultured Actinotalea sp. | reverse complement strand
ACCCGGCACCGGCCGGCCCGGTGGAGACGGCGCCCGAGGGCGACGCCCCCGTCGCCGGCGCGGGCGTGCTGGACGCCGCCGCGGTCGACCGTCCGGCGGTCGAGGAGTACGACGACCCGGGCGCCGCGACCACCATCCTCACCAACGGCGCACGGCTCTACGTGGACCACGCCCACCCCGAGTACTCCTCGCCCGAGGTCACCACGCCGCTCGACGCCGTCCGCTGGGACAAGGCCGGCGAGCACGTCATGCTCCGGGCGGTGCGCCTGCTCACGGCCAACCCCGCCATGCCCGACGTCGTCCTGTACAAGAACAACGTCGACGGCAAGGGCGCGTCGTACGGCACCCACGAGAACTACCTGGTCGACCGGTCCGTGCCGTTCGAGGACCTCGTCGCACTGCTCACACCCTTCCTCGTCACCCGGCAGGTGTTCGCCGGGGCGGGGCGCGTGGGGATCGGCCAGGCCGGCCAGCACGCGGGGTTCCAGCTCTCGCAGCGGGCCGACTACATCGAGGCCGAGGTGGGTCTCGAGACGACGCTGCGCCGCCCGATCGTCAACACGCGCGACGAGCCGCACGCGGACCGCACGCGCTGGCGCCGGCTGCACCTCATCATCGGTGACGCCACGCTCCTCGAGGTCGCCACGTACCTCAGGGTCGGCACCACCTCGCTCGTCCTGTGGCTCGCCGAGCACGCGGGGGACCACCCGGGCCTCGTCGAGCGGCTCGTCGACCTGCGGCTCGCCGACCCGGTGGCGGCGGTCCAGGAGGTCAGCCGCGACCTCACGCTGAGCGCGCGGCTCGAGCTCGCGGACGGGCGCAGGCTGACCGCGCTCGAGATCCAGGGGGAGTACCTGGCCGCGGTCCGGGACGCGCTCGGCCCCGAGGGCCCCGACACGGCCGATCGCGACACCGCCGATCCCGCCACGGCCGAGGTGATCGACCGCTGGGACTCCGTGCTCGACCGCCTCGCGAAGGACCCGGCGCTGTGCGCACGCGAGGTCGAGTGGGTCGCCAAGCTGCGGCTGCTCGACGGCATGCGCTCGCGGGACCGGCTGCCCTGGGACCACCCGCGCCTGGCCGCGATGGACATCCAGTGGTCCGACGTGCGGCCCGAGCGAGGCCTCTACCACCGGCTGCTCGCGGCGGGCGCCGTCGAGCGGCTCGTGCCGGAGGAGGACACGGTGCGCGCGGTCACGGAGCCGCCGTCGGACACCCGCGCGTACTTCCGCGGCACGGTGGTGCGCCGGTTCGGCGCGCAGGTGCGCGCCGCGTCGTGGGACTCCGTCGTGCTCGACGTGCCGTCGCTGCCGAGCCTGCGCCGCATCCCGCTGCGCGACCCGCACCGCGGCACGGCGGCCCACGTGGCCGCACTGCTCGAGCAGTGCGCGGACGCGCGTGAGCTCGTCGACCGCCTCGGCGGCGCCTGAGCCCTCGTGGGTGTCGTCGTCGGTCGCGCTGCGCTGTGCGCGGACACGTGGCGGGACGACCTGCCTGCCTCGATCACTCGCGCCTAGGATCGAGTCGCGCGGCGACCACGCCCGCAGCGGTTGATCACGCAGCACCACGCAGCACCGGGAGGTCACCATGGCCGGTCAGGACCAGCAGCGGCACGATCGTCACGACGAGGAGCCCGCGGACCTGCCGGAGCCGGCGCCCGCCGCACCGGCCGCCCAGGCACGCGACGCCGAGGTCGACGCGCTGCTCGAGGAGATCGACGAGGTGCTGGAGTCCAACGCGGAGTCCTTCGTGCGCGGGTTCGTGCAGAAGGGCGGTCAGTGAGCCTCGATGAGCCAGGACCTCACCGGCCGCCTCCCGCGGTCCTTCACGACGCCCGGCACCTCCTCGTTCCTCGACTTCCTGGCCTTGCACGACCCTTCGCTGCTGCCGCACGGACGCGTCCTGCCCGCGGGTGAGGCCCCGTCGGTGCCGCACGCCACGACCATCGTCGCGCTGACCTACGACGGCGGCATCGTCATGGCCGGCGACCGCCGGGCGACCGCCGGCTCGATGATCGCCTCGCGCCACATCGAGAAGGTCTTCCCGGCCGACGAGTACTCGGCGATCGGCATCGCCGGGACGGCCGGCCTCGCGCTCGAGCTCGTGCGCCTGTTCCAGCTCGAGCTCGAGCACTACGAGAAGATCGAGGGCTCGCTCCTCTCGCTCGACGGCAAGGCCAACCGGCTCGCCACGATGGTCCGGGGCAGCCTCGGCCTGGCGATGCAGGGCCTCGCGGTGGTCCCGCTCTTCGGCGGCTACGACCTCCAGCGCGAGCGCGGCCGGATCTTCTCCTTCGACGTCACCGGGGGCCGCTACGAGGAGACGGAGTTCCACGCCGTCGGCTCGGGCTCGACCTTCGCGCGCGGCTCGCTGAAGAAGCTCTGGTGGCCGGGCATGAACGCGGGCGACGCCGTGCGCACGGCCGTCCACGCGCTCGTGGACGCGGCCGACGACGACTCCGCCACGGGTGGTCCCGACGCGACCCGGCGCATCTGGCCCGTGGTCGCCGTCGTGAGCGCGTCGGGCTACCTGCGGGTCGAGGACCACGCGCTGGCCGACGTGGTCACGCAGATCGAGGGCCTGCGCCGGGCCGAGGACCACGGGGGAGCCGTCCGATGAGCATGCCGTTCTACGTCTCGCCCGAGCAGCTGATGAAGGACCGGGC
Organism: uncultured Actinotalea sp.; assembly: GCA_963521045.1. Classification (GTDB taxonomy): domain Bacteria; phylum Actinomycetota; class Actinomycetes; order Actinomycetales; family Cellulomonadaceae; genus Actinotalea. The sequence goes on along the minus strand of CAUQTR010000165.1, from coordinate 2,471 downwards.
GGACTACGCGCGCAAGGGCATCGCCCGCGGCCGCTCGGTCGTGGTCCTCCAGTACGACGACGGCATCGCGTTCGCGACCGAGAACCCCTCCCGTGCGCTGCACAAGATCTCCGAGATCTACGACCGGATCGCGTTCGCCGCGGTCGGCAAGTACAACGAGTTCGAGAACCTGCGGGTGGCGGGCGTGCGCTACGCCGACCTGCGCGGGTACTCCTACGACCGCGCCGACGTGAACGCGCGCGGCCTGGCCAACGCCTACGCCCAGACCCTCGGCACCGTGTTCACCACGGAGTCCAAGCCGCTCGAGGTCGAGCTCGTCGTGGCCGAGGTCGGGCAGGTGCCCGAGACCGACCAGATCTACCGGCTCAGCTACGACGGGTCGGTCGCCGACGAGCACGGGCACGTGGTCATGGGCGGCCAGGCCGAGAGCCTGTCCAGCGCGGTCGAGGAGAGCTGGCGGGCCGGCATGGACCTCGCCGAGGTCGTCCGGCTCGCCGTCCACGTGCTCGGCACGGCGGGCGAGGGCGAGCACCGCACGCTCGCGCCGCAGCAGCTCGAGGTCGCGGTCCTCGACCGCACGCGGCCGCGGCGCGCCTTCCGACGCCTCCCGGCACCGCTGCTCGCGAGCCTGCTCGGCCACGAGCCGGCAGACGCCGACGGCGACGAGGCGTCGCGAGGCCCTGCGCAGGACGCCGCGCAGGAGCTGGCCGAGCGCCCCGCGTCGCCGGACCCGTCCACCACGGGGCTGGAGACCGAGCGGCCCGCGGACGAGCAGGCCTGACGTGGACCGCCGGATCTTCGGGCTCGAGACGGAGTACGGCGTCACGTGCGCCGTCGACTCCGGCCGCGGCCTGTCCGCGGACGAGGTCGCGCGCTACCTCTTCCGCAAGGTCGTCGCGTGGGGACGGTCCTCCAACGTCTTCCTGCGCAACGGCTCCCGGCTGTACCTCGACGTCGGGTCGCACCCGGAGTACGCGACCGCGGAGTGCGACGACGTCCGCCAGCTCGTGGCGCACGACCGCGGCGGCGAGCGGATCCTCGAGGGCCTCGTGGCGGACGCCCAGCAGCGCCTCGAGCACGAGGGCGTGCCGGGCACCATCCACCTGTTCAAGAACAACACCGACTCGGCCGGCAACTCCTACGGGTGCCACGAGAACTACCTCGTGCGGCGCCAGGGGGACTTCGGCCGGCTCGCCGACGTGCTGGTGCCCTTCCTCATCACGCGGCAGGTCCTCACCGGCGCCGGCAAGGTGCTCCCGACGTCGCGCGGCGCGCAGTACTGCCTGTCCCAGCGGGCCGACCACATCTGGGAGTCGGTCTCGAGCGCCACGACGCGCTCGCGTCCCATCATCAACACGCGCGACGAGCCGCACGCGGACGCGGAGGCCTACCGCCGGCTGCACGTGATCGTCGGGGACTCGTCGATGTCGGAGACCACGACCCTGCTCAAGGTCGGTGCGACGGACCTCGTGCTGCGGCTCGTGGAGGCCGGCGTGCCGATGCGTGAGATCGCGCTCGAGAACCCGATGCGGGCGATCCGCGAGATCAGCCACGACCCCACGGGGTCCAAGGCGGTCCAGCTCGCGAACGGGCGGACGGCGACGGCCGTGGAGATCCAGGAGGAGTTCCTGGCCCGCGTGCAGGATCACGTAGCGTCGTCGGTCGAGCTCACGCCCGTCATCAAGCAGACCCTCGAGCTCTGGGAGCGCGGGCTGCGGGCGCTGCGCACGGGAGACCTGTCCCTGGTCGACCGCGAGCTCGACTGGGTCATCAAGCTCCGTCTCATCGAGCGCTACCAGGCCAAGCACGGCCTCGCGCTGGACGACCCCCGGATCGCCCGGCTCGACCTCGCCTACCACGACATCTCCCGCACCCAGGGGCTGTACAACCTGCTCGCCGCACGCGGGATGGTCGAGCGCGTCGTCTCCGACCTCGACGTGTTCGAGGCCACCGCCGTCCCTCCGCAGACGACCCGCGCGAAGCTGCGCGGCGACTTCGTGCGGCGCGCGCAGGAGGCCCGTCGCGAGTACACGGTGGACTGGGTGCACCTCAAGCTCAACGACCAGGCGCAGCGCACGGTGCTGTGCAAGGACCCGTTCCGCAGCGTGGACGAGCGGGTGGACCGGCTCATCGAGACGCTCTGACCACGACAAACGTCCCACGAACCGGTCGCTGCGAGGGCGCACGCTGGAGGCATGCTCCTCGTGGACGCCGTCACGTACGACCCCACCACAGCCGTGCTCACCGCCCGGTACACCGCCCCCAGCCGCACGCGCTGGGCGGCGTACGAGTACCGCGGCGTGACGCCCGACCTCTACGAGCGCGTCCGTAGCGCCGGTCCCCTCAAGGGGCTCGTCATCGCTCAGCAGGTCGCGCCCGGCCGCACGTGGCGGCGCGTCGGCTCGACGCAGTGGACGCCGGCCGAGACCGACGCGCGCGCGGGCGACCTGGACTGACGCCGACCGCCCGGC
>CAUQTR010000164.1:0-5162 GCA_963521045.1 uncultured Actinotalea sp. | reverse complement strand
GGCGAGCTCGACCGCCGCGCGACGGCGGCGACGGGCCGACGACCACCGCGTCGCGCCGTCCTGGGACGTCGCCGGCCGCACGAGGTCCCGCAGCGTGAGCCGGACCACCGGGTCGTCGTCGTGCCGGACGAGGCCCACCCGCCCGGTCGGCTCCCACGCGACGGAGCCGATGCCGCCCACCAAGAGGCCGCCCGAGATCCACGCGGCGACGTCGGGGAGCCGGTCGAGGGCGGTCCGGAGCCCGTTGGCGCCGAGGCTCTCGCCGAGCACGACGATGCGCGGCCGCGAGGCCGGGTCCAGCGAGGACCACCGTGCGTGCACCGCGCGCAGCAGCGCCTCGGCCGACCGGTGGTGCGCCCCCCGGTGTGCGCGCACGCTGAGCCAGCTGGGTTCGGCGGCGTACTGGACGACGATCGTCGCGACGTCGCCGTCGGTCGCGGCCTCGAGCGCCTCGAGGGCGACCGGGTTGACCCAGCCGGACCCGGTCGGCACGGCCACGCAGACCGTGCCCCGCCGCAGGGCCCCGGACCGCTCGGCCTCGGCCATCGCGAGAGCGACGCGGTCGTCGAGCCCGGGTGCGCTGTCCAGACCCACGTAGAGCCGGAGTGCTCCCGGCGTCACCGGTGCCCGGGCGAGGAGCCGGCGACCCTCACGGCCGAGGTCCATCCAGGAGACGAGCGAGGCGTCGCCTCCCGACCAGCCCGACCTGCGCGACGGCGGCAGGAGGTCGAGGTCCTGCTCGCGGAAGACCCGGCGGAACCCGCGCGCGGCGAGCGCGGGCAGCCGGGCGAGGAGGAGGGCGAGCAGAGCCGCCACCGCCGCGACCACGACCAGGAACGCCGGCCACGGCGTCGTCGTCGGCACGGCAGGGAGCGCGTCGAGGCGCGGCCACGCAGCGAGGTCCACTGCAGCCAGGTCCACCGCAGTGAGACCCACTCCGGTGGGGCCGGCGAGGCCGACGAGCGTGACGAGGGCGGCCCAGGCGCGACGGGTGACGGAGGTGAGGAGCACATGATCGACCGTAGGCACGGGGCACCGGTCGGTCATCGCTCGCAGGGACGGTCCGCACCTCGTCCGGGAGTGCCATCCGTGGGGATCGACCGGTACCTGCGAGGGGGTCGGCGCAGTACCGCGGTATCGGGACCCGGGGCCGCGACTCGCCTAGCCTGGCGCGGTGGAGACCCGAGGCCGCCGCGCCACCCTGCCGTCCATGCGCGAGGTGCTCCGGGCCCCGATCGACGCGGTCATCGAGCGCGACCGACCCGACGCCCCGCGGACGCGCGTCGGCCGAGGCGCCGTGTGGCTCGCCGTGCTCGCCGCGCCGCTGGTCCTCGTCCTGTCGCTCGAGTCGGACCCGTCCTTCGACCTCGGCGGGCTCCAGGTCGTGGCCGCGATCGCGACGACGGTCACCGTGGCCCTGCTGGGGCTGCGTCCGCTCATCGCGTGGCGCCTCGCGGTGGCGACGTGCCTCGTATGGATGGTGCTGGTCGTCGATCGCACCGGGGGGTCGTTCGTCTGGCCCACGACGCAGATCGTCGTGCTGCTCGTCGCCGCCCCGATCGTCTTCGTGCGGTACCGCCGCAGCGTCACCTGGGGCGTGTGGTTCTGGACCGAGGTGATCCTCGTGATGGGCGCCAACGACGACGCGGTCATCATGCTGCTCCTCCTGCTCACCGCCGCGGCCGCGCTCATCGACTCGGGCCGGCAGCGCGCCCGCGCGCAGGCCGAGGCGGAGCACGAGCGCGGCGCCCGGGCGCAGACCGAGGTGCACAGCCTCGTGCTGGAGGAGAAGGCCCGGATCGCCCGCGACCTGCACGACGTCGTCGCGCACCACATGTCGATGGTCGCCGTGCAGGCCGAGACCGCGCAGTACCGGATCACGGGCCTCGACGAGCCGGCGCGGGCGGAGTTCGCCTCGATCGCCGAGTCGGCGCGGGCTGCGCTCAGCGACGTGCGCGGCATCCTCACCGTGCTCCGCGGCTCCGGCGACGCCGAGCGTGCCCCGCAGCCGACGCTCGCCGACGTCGACGCCCTGGTCGAGAGCGCGCGAGCGGTCGGCACGAGGGTCGACCTCGCCGTCGGTGGTGAGCAGCGACCGCTGCGCACAGCCGTCGAGATCGGTGCCTACCGCATCCTCCAGGAGTCCCTCGCGAACGCCGCCCGGCACGCACCGGGTGCGGCCGTGGCCGTCGTGCTCTGGTACGGCGAGGTCGAGCTCGAGCTCACGGTCACCAACGACGCACCTCCGGACGGCGCCCTCGAAGGGGCCCTGGCCGACGACGTCGTTCCCGCTGAGAGCCCGCCCGAACGCGCGGATGCCGACGACGCGGCGCACGACGGCGTGCTCGGTGCGCCGCTCGGGGGGCCGGCTCGTGGGGAGGTGGGCCACGGGCTCATCGGCATGCGGGAGCGCGTCGGGCTGCTCGGCGGCCGGCTGACCGCCGGGCCGACGTCGACCGGTGGCTTCCGGGTGGCCGCCCGGCTGCCGATCGAGGCGGCCGACCAGTGACCACCGTGCTCGTGGTCGACGACCAGGCGATGGTGCGCGAGGGCTTCTCCGCACTGCTCGGGGCCCAGGACGGCATCGAGGTCGTCGGGGTCGCGGCCGACGGCGTCGAGGCGGTCGCGCGCGCGGGCGTGCTGCGGCCCGACGTCGTCGTGATGGACATCCGGATGCCCCGGATGGACGGGATCGAGGCGACCCGGCGGATCCTCGAGGGCGCCGCCCCCGGCACGGTCCACGTGCTCGTCCTGACGACGTTCGACCTCGACGACTACGTGGTCGAGGCCCTGCGCGCGGGCGCGAGCGGGTTCCTGCTCAAGGACGCCAGCGCCGCCCAGCTGACCGAGGCGGTGCGCGTCGTCGCCGCCGGGGAGGCCCTGCTCGCCCCCGCGGTGACCAAGCGGCTCATCGCCACCTACCTCCGCACGCAGGGCACGGCGACGACGTCCCTGGCCGAGCTCGACCAGCTGACGCCGCGCGAGCGCGAGGTCCTGCTGCTCATCGCCGAGGGGCTGTCGAACCGGGAGATCGCGGCGCGCCTGTACCTGGCCGAGCAGACGGTCAAGACCCACGTGAGCCACGTGCTGGTCAAGTGCGGCATCCGCGACCGGGCGCAGGCCGTGATCCTGGCGTACGAGTCGGGCCTCGTCCGGCCCGGCGGCTGACCCCACCTCGCCCGCTGACCCCACCTCGCCCGCTCCGCCCGGCCTCCGGCGCCAGAACGTGCGGCGCGTGGTGCTGGAGTGGCTGGAGTGACGCGGATGGCCGTCGGCTTCGGTGCTCCAGCCACATGCGCCCCGTGCGCCGCACGTTCTGGTGCGAGGGCCTCGCAAGCTCGGTGGGCGGGCGGCGGGAGTGCCCTCGTCGGTTCCGCCGAACGGGTGAACCCCCCATTCCTTGACGCGCCGAGAGTGACACGTGTCAGTATGGGCGTGACACGGCGACCCGACGGCTGTGGGCGTCCTCACTCCCTGCCTGACGACGACGTCCGGGCAGCCGAGGTGCCGCCGTGTCGAGGCGCGCGGAGTCGCGCGCCCCGCGCGCAGAGCGGCGCGCGGTCCACCGCAGTGAGGGGAAGAGATGCATCAGCTACGGACGTGGCTCGGCGCACTGGTCGTCGCAGGGCTCTGTCTCATGGGGGCGGCCGCACCGGCGGTCGCGGTCGGTCCGGACCGGCTGCCGATCACCATCGGCAACCAGTCCGGCCGCGGCGAGCAGGTGTTCGTCCACGTGCTCGGCACCAACCTCGCGACCGGCCGGCTCGGCTGGGTCGACCAGGGCGGCTCCTTCCACCAGTGGCCCGCGGGATCCCTCCCGCCGTCACCCGCACCGGACAGCGCCATCGCCGGGCCCGCCAACGGCGGCGCCGTGACGGTGAACATCCCGCGCGGCTTCTCGGGCCGCATCTACTTCTCGTTCGGGCAGAAGCTCCCGTTCTCGCTGACGCCGGACGGCCTCGTGCAGCCCGCCCCCTGGGCGCCGGGCGACCCGACCCGCGACATCCTCTTCGACTGGAGCGAGCTCACCTACAACAACGACGGCCTGTGGCTCAACAGCTCGCAGGTCGACATGTTCGCCGTGCCGCACTCCGTGAGCGTCACGGGCGCATCCGGGGCCTCGCGCACCACCGGCGTCCTCGTCCCGAACGGCCGGCAGCAGATCATCGACACCCTGCGCGCCGACCCGACGTGGGCCCCGAGCGTCGTCACCCGCGGTGACGGCACGGTGCTGCGTGTGCTCGCGCCGAGCAAGGCCGCCGGTCACGGGCAGCTGAGCCCGACGTTCCTCGACGCGTTCATCGCCCAGGCGTGGAACTCGTACACGACGCGGACGCTCACGGTGCAGCCGTTCGGCGACCGCCCCGACATCCGCTACACCGGCCGCGTCTCCGGCACGACGATGCGGTTCACCGACACGTCGGGCCGCGAGGTCGCCTCCTACCAGCGTCCGTCCACCGCCGACGTGTTCGCCTGCGACGGCGCGCTGCACGCGCCCAACGACCAGGTCGTCGGCCCGATCGCACGCACGCTGTGCGCGGCGCTGTTCCGCGGGACGCTCGGCACGAGCGCCACCGAGCCGGTGCTCGACAAGTCCCAGTACTACCGCAGCAGCCCGCTCAACCTGTACGGGCGGACCATCCACGCGGCGATGGCCGACGGCCGCGCGTACGCCTTCGCGTTCGACGACGTCGGCGCCCACGAGTCGCTCGTGCACGATGCCGACCCGCGCAGCGCGCGCGTCGACCTGACCCCCTTCTCGGGCGGCGGGACGACGCCGTCGGGCAGCGGTGCGGTGCGCTCGGGCGCGGGCGGCATGTGCCTCGACGTCGCCGGTGCGAACAGCGCCAACGGCACTGCGGTGCAGCTCTACGAGTGCAACGGGACCGCCGCGCAGCGCGTGACGTTCGCGGCGGACGGCTCGCTGCGCGTGCTGGGCAAGTGCGTGGACATCGCGGACTGGGGCACGGCCAACGGCTCCAAGGTGCACCTGTGGGACTGCAACTCCGGCCAGTCGAACCAGACGTGGGTGCGGCAGGGCAACTCCTACCGCAACCCCGCGTCCGGGCGGTGCCTGGACAACCCGAACGGGCAGGCGATCAACGGTCAGCGGCTGCAGATCTGGGACTGCTACGGCAACAGCGCCCAGTGGTGGTCGCTGC
>CAUQTR010000163.1:0-5189 GCA_963521045.1 uncultured Actinotalea sp. | reverse complement strand
GCACCTACCGGTGGGTGCTGTGCCGCGCGCTCGCCGTGCCCGGCCCGCCGGACGCGGCGGGCCGCCTGGTCGGCTCGATGACGGACATCACCGAGCGCCGCGCGCTGGAGGACCAGCTGCGCCGCCAGGCGCTCTACGACCCGCTCACCGGCCTGCCCAACCGGGCGCTCTTCCTCGACCGGTTGGACCACGCGATCGCGCGCGCCTCCCGCCACGCGGGCGAGTGGTTCGCGGTCCTCTTCCTCGACCTCGACCGCTTCAAGGTGGTCAACGACAGCCTCGGCCACGCGGCGGGCGACGCGCTGCTGCGGCAGGTCGCGGACCGCCTGCGGACCGGCCTGAGATCGACCGACACGGCCGCGCGCCTGGCCGGCGACGAGTTCACCGTGCTGCTCGAGGACGTCACCGACCTCGACGCGGTGCGGACGCTGACGCGCGCGCTCCAGGACCGGCTCGCCGAGCCCTACGTCCTCGAGGGCACGACGCTCGTGGTCAGCGCGTCGGTCGGGGTCACCACCAGCACGTTCGGCTACACCGACGCGGAGGACGTGCTCCGCGACGCGGACATCGCGATGTACCGCGCGAAGTCCCGCGCACGCGGCTCGTCGGAGGTGTTCGAGCGGGCCATGCACCAGGTGGCCGTGAACCGGCTGCGCACGGAGTCCGAGCTGCGCCGGGCGCTCGCGTCGGACGAGCTGGCGCTGCGCTTCCAGCCCATCGTCGAGCTCGAGACGGGCGAGGCCCGCGGACTCGAGGCGCTCGTCCGCTGGCAGCACCCCGACGGCCGGGAGATCCCGCCCGCCGGGTTCCTCCCGGTGGCGGAGGAGACGGGCCTCGTCGTCGCGGTGGGCCGCTGGGTGGTCGCGCGGACGTGCGCGCAGCTGGCGACCTGGGTCCACGCCGAGGTGCCGTCCCTGGTCCCGGTGAGCGTCAACGTGTCGCACCGCGAGTTCTGGGACCCGGACCTCGTCGGCCACGTGGTCCGGAGCCTCGAGCAGCACGGGCTCGCCCCCGACCACCTCACGGTGGAGATCACCGAGGGCGTCCTGATGACCGACGTGGACGAGGCGCGCGGCAAGCTCCTGGCGCTGCACGAGGCGGGCATCCGCCTGCACGTCGACGACTTCGGCACGGGCCACTCCTCCCTCGAGGCGCTGCACCGGTTCCCGATCGACGCGCTCAAGATCGACCGCAGCTTCGTCGCCCGGCTCGACTCCGACCGGCGCAGCCGCGAGCTCGTGGGCACGATCCTGCTCATGGCACGCGGCCTGGACATCGACGTCGTCGCCGAGGGCGTCGAGACGCTCACCCAGCAGGAGGCCCTGCTCGACCTCGGCTGCCGCCTGGGCCAGGGCTACCTGTTCGCGCGTCCGGCCCGCCCCGAGGCCGTCCCGGGACTGCTGCGCCGCGTGGGGGCCGACGACCGCGCCTGACCCGCTCCCCGGTGAGCGACCGGCTGCTGCCTGCTTCACTGGGGCGATGAGCCCCGCGTCGCCCCGGCTGCTGGTCCGCCGCCCCTCGTCCCGGCTCGCCGACGGCGAGCTCACGCACCTCGAGCGCCGGCCGGTCGACGTCGACCTGGCCCGGCGTCAGTGGGACGCCTACGTCGAGGTCTTCGCCGGGCGGGGCTGGGACGTGCACGAGGTCGAGGCCGCCGAGGCGCACCCGGACGGCGTCTTCGTCGAGGACACGGTCGTCGTCGTGGGCGGCACGGCGCTCCTCACCGTCCCCGGTGTGGCGAGCCGACGCGGCGAGGCCGCGGGCACCGAGCGTGCGCTCACGGGTCTCGGGCTCACCCTCGAGCACGTGCGGCCGCCCGGCACGCTCGAGGGCGGCGACGTCCTCGAGGTGGGCCCGACGCTCTACGTCGGTCGCGGCACGCGCACGAACGACGACGGCGTCGCGCAGCTCGCGGTCGTCGCGCAGCGTGAGGGCCGGACCGTGGTCACCGTGCCGGTGACCCGCGCGCTGCACCTCAAGACGGCCGTGACGGCCCTGCCGGACGGGACGGTCGTCGGGCACCACGACATGGTCGACGACCCCGGCGTGTTCGCCGCCTTCCTGCCCGTGCCGGAGCGCGAGGGCACCGCCGTCGTCGTGCTCGACGAGGCGACCGTCCTGCTCTCCGCGTCCGCGCCGCGCACCGCCGAGCTGCTGCGGGAACGCGGGCTCGAGGTCGTCACGACGCCGATGACGGAGTTCGAGAAGCTCGAGGGCTGCGTGACCTGCCTGTCCGTCCGGATCCGCTGAGCGGCCGTCACCCTCGGCCGCCCGCGGGGCCCGTCCCCCCGGTCGCCATGCGGACGCGTGGCGCCGGGCGCGCGCGCGGTGTGGTTCCATCAGCGCGTGACCCGCCCGCAGCCGCTCCCGACGACGCCCGTGGCGTCGTCGCGCGAGATGTGTTGTCGCCCCAGCGCCTGCCCGGGTCGCTGAGCCGAGTCCGCTGACGCCTCGCGCGTCACCCCGACCGCTCGCGCCGAGGCTGCGGAGCGGTCCGCCGACGGGAATCGACGTCCCCGGTCGCGTGTTCGTCCTCCGGAACCCAGCCTGGTGCCAGCGGCCAGCCCTGTCCGACACCACGCACCGCACGACCACGACGGCCCCCGCCGAGGAGAACCATGAGCCCCCGCACCACCACCGCCCGCACCGCCGCGCTCGTCGCCGCAGCCGGTCTCGCCCTGGCAGCCTGCTCGGGCGGCACCTCGGCCGGGGAGACCGACACCGGCAGCGCACCCGCCGAGTCGGCCGCGGCGGACGAGGACACGTCGCTCGCCGACGTCCAGGAGGCGGGTGTCCTGACCGTCGGGACCGAGGGCACCTACCGGCCCTTCTCGTTCCACGAGGACGGCGCCGGCGACCTCACCGGCTTCGACGTCGAGGTGGCCCGGGCGGTCGCCGAGGAGCTCGGCGTGGAGGCGGAGTTCGAGGAGACGCAGTGGGACGCGATCTTCGCCGGCCTCGAGGCGGGCCGCTTCGACGTCATCGCGAACCAGGTCTCGATCACGCCCGAGCGCGAGGAGTCCTACACGTTCTCGGCGCCCTACACCTTCTCGACCGGCGTGGTCGTCACGCTCGCCGACGACGACTCCATCAGCTCCTTCGAGGACCTCGCGGGCAAGCGCACGGCCCAGTCGCTGACGAGCAACTGGTACACCCTCGCCGAGGAGTCGGGCGCGACGATCGAGGCCGTGGAGGGCTGGGCGCAGTCGGTGTCCCTCGTCGAGCAGGGCCGCGTCGACGCGACCATCAACGACAAGCTGACGTTCCTCGACCACGAGCAGCAGACGGGGTCCACGACCCTGAAGATCGCGGCCGAGACCGACGACGAGTCGCGCAGCGCCTTCGCCCTGAGCCAGGGCAGCGACGCGCTGGCCGCCGCGATCGACGAGGCGCTCGCGACCCTCGCCGAGGACGGCACGCTCGCGGAGATCTCCGAGAAGTACTTCGGCGCCGACGTTACCGTCGCCTCGGCAGGCTGACACCGGTCGACGGCAGCGCACGCACACCGGCGCACGAGTAAGGACGCAGCGCGTGGACCAGCAGACCGCCGGGGAGCTCTTCTGGAGCTCGCTCGGGCCGATCGCCCTCGGGGCCGTGCGGGGCACCATCCCGCTCGCCCTGGTGTCGTTCGCGGTCGGGCTGGTCCTCGCGCTGGCCCTCGCCCTCATGCGGCTGTCGAAGCGCTGGTGGCTGTCCGGGCTCGCGCGCGGCTACATCTCCGTCGTGCGCGGCACGCCCCTGCTGGTCCAGCTCTTCGTCATCTTCTACGGGCTGCCCTCGATCGGCGTGGTCATCGACCCGTGGCCGAGCGCGGTGGTCGCGTTCTCCGTCAACGTCGGCGGCTACGCGGCGGAGGTGATCCGCGCGGCGATCCTGTCCGTCCCGCAGGGCCAGTGGGAGGCCGCGTACATGATCGGCATGCCGCGTGCGCTCGCGCTGCGGCGGATCATCCTGCCGCAGGCCGCGCGGGTGAGCGTGCCGCCCCTGTCGAACACCTTCATCAGCCTGGTCAAGGACACGTCGCTCGCGTCGCTGATCCTCGTCACCGAGCTGTTCCGGCAGGCGCAGGAGGTCGCGGCCTTCAGCCAGGAGTTCATGCTGCTCTACCTCGAGGCGGCCCTCGTGTACTGGGTGATCTGCCTCGGGCTGTCCGCCGTGCAGGGCGCGCTCGAGACGAGGCTGGACCGCTATGTCGCCCACTGACCTGCCGCCGGGCGGCCCGCCGCCCACCGATCCGCCGCCGTCGGACGCGATCCCCGACGACCTCGTGCCCGGCGTCCCCATCGCGCCCCCGCCTGACCTGCCGACGGGCGGGGATGACGCGCTCCTCACCGTCCGCGGCCTGCGCAAGAGCTTCGGCGCGAACGAGGTGCTCCGGTCCGTGGACCTCACCGTCGGCCGCGGGCGCGTGCTCGCGCTCATCGGGCCGTCCGGCTCCGGCAAGACGACGGTCCTGCGGTGCCTCAACGGCCTCGAGGTGCCCGACGGCGGCACGATCACCGTGGGCGCGACGGGCGCCGACGTCGCGCTCGACTTCGCGGCGCGACCGTCCAAGCGGCAGCTCGCGGCCCTGCGCGACCGGTCCGCGATGGTCTTCCAGCACTACAACCTCTTCCCGCACAAGACCGTGCTCGAGAACGTCACCGAGGGTCCGCGGGTCGTGCAGCGCCGGCCCGTGGCCGACGTCCGGGCCGAGGCGCTCGGCCTGCTCGAGCGCGTGGGCCTGTCGGAGAAGGCCGAGGCCTACCCGTTCCAGCTGTCGGGCGGCCAGCAGCAGCGCGTCGGCATCGTCCGGGCGCTCGCGCTGCGGCCGCAGCTGCTGCTCTTCGACGAGCCGACGTCGGCGCTCGACCCGGAGCTCGTGGGGGACGTGCTCGGCCTCATCCGCGAGCTCGCGCTCGAGGGCTGGACCATGGTCATCGTCACGCACGAGCTCCAGTTCGCGCGCGAGGTCGCGCACGAGGTGGCGTTCGTCGACGGCGGCCGCATCGTCGAGCACGGGGACGCGGCACAGGTGCTCCGCAGCCCGCAGCACGAGCGCACCCAGCAGTTCGTCCGCCGCCTGCTCCACCCCTTCTGACCGACGCCCGGACGACAGGAGACGAGATGCCCGTGCTCGACGCCGCCGGCCTCGGCGGCCGCGCGCTGCTGCTCCTCGCCCTCGTCGCGGTCGCGAGCCTGGCGTGGCG
>CAUQTR010000162.1:0-5189 GCA_963521045.1 uncultured Actinotalea sp. | reverse complement strand
CCGCGAAGACGGCCACCTTGACGGCGTCGACGGGGATGCCGGTGAGGCGCGCGGCCTGCTCGGCGTGGCCGACGGCGCGGACCCAGCGCCCGGCCGGGGTGAACCGGAGCACGGCACCGAGGACGGCGACGACGCCGAGCGCGACGAGCACCGCGCTCGGGACGCCGAAGACGTCCGTGAACGCCCAGCGGATCGCGCCGAGGTCGCTGACGGGCACCGTGCGCGCCCCGGAGATCACCAGCGCGAGCCCCGACCACAGCGCGAGCCCGCCGAGCGTGACGATGAACGAGTTCACCTTCGCCAGGACGTGGACGAGGCCCTGCACCGCACCGGCGAGCGTGGCCACCGCGATCACGGGCAGCGCCGCGGCGGCGCCGAGCGCGGGCACCCACATCGCGAGGAGCACGGACGAGAGCGCTGCGAGCGCGGCGATCGACAGGTCGATGCTCCCGCAGAGGATGACCAGGGTCGCGCCGACCGCGAGCACCATGAGTGGTGCGGCGCTGTCGGCGATCGCGAGGAGGCTGGCGGGCGCCAGGAGGCCGGGGTTGCGCGTGGCCAGGGCCAGCAGGAGCAGGACGAGGACGGCGGTGGGCGCGACGAGCAGCGCCACGTCGCGCCGCGACCGGCCGCGCCGACGGGCCGGGGCGGCCTGGTCGACCGGCTGCTCGTCCGGCGCGATCGTCTCCACGACGGTGCCGGTCACACCATCACCTCCATGATCGCGACGGGGTCGGGCTTGGCCCCTCGGGGAGCGTCCAGGCAGCCGGTGATCTCGCCGTCCTTCATGACGAGGACGCGGTGGCTCATCGCGAGCACCTCCTCGATGGTGTCGGAGAGCAGGAGCACGGCGCAGCCGGAGGCGGCGAGCTCGCGGATGAGCTCGTAGACCTCGGACTTGGCGCCGACGTCCAGGCCCCGGGTGGGGTGGTCGAGGATGAGCAGCCGCAGGTCCGAGGAGATCAGCCAGCGGGCCAGGACGACCTTCTGCTGGTTGCCACCCGAGAGCCCGCCGATCGCCGACTCGCCCGAGGGTGTGCGGATCGCGAGCCGGCTGATCCACGTGTCGACGAGCTCGCGCTCGCGCCTGCCCTGGAGCAGCGGGCCGCGGCACACGGTGCCGACGTGCGCCATGGAGAGGTTCTCCTTGACCGACATCGCGCCGACGACGCCCTCGGTGCGGCGTTCGGACGGGACGTACCCGATGCCCGCGAGCACCGCGCTGCGGGGCGAGTCGAGCCGGACCGGCCTGCCGTCGAGCGTGATCTGCCCGCGCGTGCCGGGCAGCGCCCCGAACAGGGCGCGGCACAGCTCCTCACGGCCGGACCCCTGCACGCCTGCGACGCCGAGCACCTCGCCCGCGCGAACCTCGAACGAGACCTTCTGGCACCGGGCCGTCTGCAGGTCGCGCACGGACAGCCGCACGCTCTCCCCCGGCTCCGCCTGGGCGTCGTCGTGGTAGTGGCTGTGGGTCGACTCGCGGCCGATGAGCAGGTGGTGCAGGTCGGTCGCGTCGACCTCACCGGGCACCACCTCGGCGACGACCCGGCCGTTGCGCAGCACGTAGACGCGGTCGGAGATCTCGAGCACCTCGTCGAGGCGGTGCGAGACGAAGACGACGGACGCCCGCTCGCGCAGCCGTCGGACCTGGCGGAAGAGGGTCTCGACCTCGTCCCGCTCGAGCACGCTCGTGGGCTCGTCGAGGAGCACCACGGGCTCGTGCGCCGTGCGCTCCTCGAGCGCCAGCACCTTGGCGACCTCGACCATCTGGCGCTCGGCGAAGGTCAGGCTGTCGGTCCGCGCACGCGGCGACACGCTCGACCCGATCTTGTCGAGCTGCACCTGCGCGAGCTCGGCCATCCGGTGCCACCGGAACAGGCCGCCGCGCACGGCCGAACCCTCGGCGCCGAGGAGGATGTTCTCCGCCACCGTGATGTTGGGCACGAGCGACTGCTCCTGGAACACCATGCCGACGCCGAGCGAGGCCGCGTGCGCGACGCCGCGCAGCCGGACCTTCGCACCGCGGATCTCCAGGTGCCCCTCGTCCGGCTGCGCGAGCCCGACGAGCGTCTTGAGCAGCGTCGACTTGCCGGCGCCGTTCTCGCCGATGAGCCCGACGACCTCGCGCGGGCGGACCTCGAGCTCCATCCGGTCGAGCGCGAGGACGCCGGGGTAGCGCTTCGTCACGCCGCGTACCGCAAGCACGGGCTCGTTCACTTGACCACTCCCAGACGGTGACGGACGGGCCAGGTGGCGGCCGCGACGGCGACCACGACGACGACGCCCTGGACGGCCTGCTGCACGTAGGGGCTGACCCCCGAGAGGATCAGGCCGTTGGCGAGGACGGTGAGCACGACCACGCCGATCATGGACTGCAGCACCCCGCCGCGGCCGCCCGAGAGCAGCGTCCCGCCGATCACCGCGGCGGTGATCGCGGCGAAGTCGAGACCGGCTCCGGCCTCCACGACGCCCGAGCCGAGCCGCGCGGTGACCATGACGGCGCCGAGCCCGTAGAAGGCACCGGCCACCGCGAACGCTGCCGTCTTGTACCGGGCGACGCGGACCCCGGACAGCGCCACGATGTCCTCGGCGCCGCCGATGGCGACGGCGTGCCGGCCGATCCGCGTCCAGCGCTGGATCGCCCAGCCGACGGCGACGGCCGCGACGGCGACGAGGCTGAGGACGCTGAAGCCGGCGACGCGGCCCGTCGCCCACGCACCGAGGGCCTCGTCGAGCACCACCGGTCGCTGCCCGCCGAAGAGGATGGTCGCGATGCCGATCCCGATCGCAGAGATCCCGAGGGTCGTCATGAACGTCGGGATGCGCAGGCGGCTCGAGACCACGCCGGAGAGCAGGCCGAACACCGCGCCGAGCGCGACGGTGAGGGCGACGCCCAGCAGCCCGAGGTCCAGACCGGTGCGGGAGTTCGCCACGAGGAGCGAGACGGTCATCGCGCACGCGCCGACGACGCCGGGGAGGCTGAGGTCGATCGCCCCCAGGAGGAGCACGAACGTGATGCCGGTCGCGAGGACGGCGAGCACCGCGGCCGCGTCGACGATCTGCTGGAGGTTGCCGACCGTGCGGAACTGCGGGCTCAGCACCGAGAACACCACGACGAGCACGCCGAGGGCGACCAGCGAGGCCCAGGTCTGGACCTGGTCGGCGGTCCGCGCCGTGCGGGTGGCGCCCGGGGCGTCAGCGTCCGGGGCCCCACCCGCCCCCCGGGCCGGCAGGTGCGCCGGCGCCGGGGAGCGCGTCGTGGTGGCGTTCGTGTCTCCGGACATCACGAACCGGAGATGGGCCCGGTCGCGCGGCTGAACAGCGAGTCGCACGCGAGCTCCTCGAAGTCCAGCTCGGGGTCGGAGAACTCCGCGACGTTGTCGGCCGTGATGACGAACTGCTCGGCGAAGAACGCCCGGTCGTCCGCGTCGACGGACGCCACGTCCAGCTCGCCGGTGGCCGCGCAGTATCCCATCGCGAGGCCGATCGCGCCCTGCCACGGGCCGTCGCTCGAGACGGTCGCCGTCATGGACCCGTCGGCGATCGCGTCGAGCGCCTCGGGCACCGCGTCGATCCCGGCGACGGCGACCCCGTCGACGCCTGCGGCCTCGAGCGCCTGGAGCGCACCGAGAGCCATGTCGTCGTTCGCCGCCCAGACGCCGCCGACGGCGTCGCCGTGCTGCGTGAGGAGCGTGCGCGTGACCTCGAGGGCCGTGGCACGGTCGAACTCGGCCGTCTGCTCGTCGAGCAGCTCGATGTCCGGGTACTCCTCGAGCGCCCGCTGCAGACCGGCGAACCGGTCCTGCGCCGCAGCCGTGTCGAGGATGCCCTGGAGCGCGATGACGCCGCCGCTGCCGCCCATCTCCTCGAAGATCGCCTTGGCGATCTGGTAGCCCGACTCCTGGCCGTCGTAGGTCAGGTGGGCGATCCAGCGGTCGTACTCGGCCGGGTCGAGGTCGGCCGGCTTGTTCCACTGGGTCACGAGCCACGCGCCCGCCTCGTCGGCGGCAGCGACGATCGGCGTGGTGTCGCTGTCCCCGTTCGGCAGGGCGTTGATGACGGTGCAGGACATGTCGCCCGCGGCGAGCACCTGACGGATCTGCTCCTGCTGCTGCTGGGAGTCGCCGTCGTAGGTCAGGGTCTGCTGCTCCAGGCCGACGGACTCGGCGAAGGCGTCGCCGCCCTCGAGCCACGCGGCCTCGTAGGGGTTGGTCTGGTTGCGGACCTGGCCGACCAGGACGACGTCCTCGGGTGCGCAGGCACCGCCCTCGGCCTCGGCCTCGGTGCCAGCCGCGTCGTCCGGCGCGTCGTCACTGCCCTCGCTGCCGCTGGCCGCCCCGCTGCATCCGGCCAGCAGCAGCGCCCCCAGGACGCCTCCGACCACTGCCGGGCCGCGGGTACGGCTCCTCCGTGCTGCCATGTCGAGTTCCTCTCCATTGATGAACCTCAAGACCGTGGCTGGTGCCTGCGGTCCGACTGCGACGAATCCCCCGCTGTCTTCTCGTGCCCCCGCTACCTGGCCATCCATCCCCCGTCGACCACGAGGACGTGGCCGTTGACGTAGTCCGAGGCGCGCGACGCCAGGAAGACGGCGGCACCGACGAGGTCCTCGGGGCGCCCCCAGCGCCCCGCCGGGATGCGGTCGTCGATGGTCCGCCGACGCTCGGAGTCCTCGCGGATGAGCGCCGTGTTGTCGGTCTCGATGTATCCGGGCGCGATCGCGTTGACCTGGACGCCGGCGCCCGCCCACTCGTTGGCGAGCGCTCGCGTGAGCCCGGCGACGGCGTGCTTGCTCGCCGCGTACGACGCGACCCGCAGGCCGCCCTGGAACGACAGGAGGCTCGCGACGTTGATGACCTTTCCGGCGCCGCGCTCGAGCATCGGGACCGCGACGGCCCGCGTGAGCTGGAACAGGGAGGTGAGGTTGACGTCGAGCACCTCGTTCCACGCGGCGAGGTCGATCTCGACCGCGTCGTCGCGTGTGATGGTCCCGGCGTTGTTCACCAGGACGTCGACAGGACCGGGCAGAGCGTCGAGCAGCGCTGCGCCGATGTCGGCCGGCCGCGACAGGTCGATCTCGACGCAGCTCCCCGCAGCGCCCCGCTCACCGAGCTCGGCGAGCGTGTCGAGGCAGCTCCCGGGCCGGCCCGCGAGCACCACCTCCGCGCCCGCGGCGGCCAGCCCGAGCG
>CAUQTR010000161.1:0-5193 GCA_963521045.1 uncultured Actinotalea sp. | reverse complement strand
CCTCCACGGCGCCCCAGCTGCGCGCCCGCCTGCGCCGCGTCGAGATCCTCCGCGACCCGGACGGGGCAGCCGTGCGCCACCGCCGCGCGTGCGAGGAGCGCCGCGTCGAGCTCACACCCGCTCCTGACGCGATGGCGTGGCTGACCGCGTACCTCCCGGCGCCGGACGCAGTCGCCGTGCAGACCGCGCTGACCGCCCTGGCCCGCGACGTCGACCCAGGGGCCGGTGACGACGAGGACGGCCGGACCCTCGACCAGCGTCGGGCCGACGCCCTGGTCGACCTCGCTACGCGCTGTCTCGATGCCGGGCAGCACCCCGACGGCAGGCCCCTGAGGACGACCCAGGGGCGGTCGCCGCACCTGATCATCACCGCGACGGCCGCGACGGTGCTCGGCCTCGCCGACCACCCCGGTCACCTCGACGGTTACGGCGTCATCCCGTCCGGGCTCGTGCGGCGGCTCGCGGCCCACTCGACGTGGGAGCCGCTGCTCGTCGACGCTGCCAGCGGCGAGCCGCTCGCCCGCTCGACCCATCGGTACGCGCCGACGCAAGCGCTCCGGGATGCCGTCGTGGCGCGTGACCGCACCTGCACCTTCCCGGGGTGTCGCATCCCCGCGGTGCGGTGCGACGTCGACCACATCGACCCCTACGTGGAGCTCCCTGCGGCGAGGGCCACGGGCACCGCGGAGCCCTCGAGCGGCACCGGGGCCGCGGGCAGGACGAGAGCCCGGGAAGCGCCAGGGACAACAGGGGCCCCGACGCAGGCCGACGCGGGAGCAGGCGATCCGCCGCAGACGCGCATCGACAACCTGCAGGCGCTGTGCCGCCACCACCACCGCGCGAAGACGCACGCCGGTTGGACGCCTCGACGAGATCCCGACGGAGCCACGTGGTGGACCGCACCGACCGGGCAGACCTACGTCCGGCCCGCGGAGCATGCCCGAGAGCAGGCCCCGGACCCGCCGCCGGATGATCCACCGCCGGATGACCCACCGCCCTGGTGAGCCGACGGCGCGAACCGCGTGCCGTCGACGCTCAGCCGCAAACCAGCCACCGGATTCAGCCACCGCAACGCTCAGCCACCGCATTCAGCCGCCGCAACGCTCAGCCATCGCATTCAGCCACCGCGTTCAGCCACCGCGTTCAGCGCCTGTCCGGAAGCGGTGTCGCGCCCTGGGTGGCATCCACGGCGCACGGGCTGCGTACCGGCTCCGCTCAGTCCCGGCGGATGACCGGGTTGCGCAGGACGCCGATCTCCTCGACCTCGACCTCCACCACGTCGCCGTGGACGATCGGGCCGACCCCGGCCGGCGTACCGGTGAGGATGACGTCGCCGGGCAGGAGCGTGAACGCCTCGGAGATGTACGACACCAGCTGCGCCACGTCGAAGATGAGCTGCGACGTCCGGCCCTCCTGGCGCGTCTGACCGTTCACCCGGGCCAGGACGGCCAGGTCGTCGACGTCGAGGCCCGGCACGACCCACGGCCCGAGCGGGCACGACGAGTCGAAGCCCTTCGCCCGGGCCCACTGGTCGTCCGAGCGCTGGGCGTCCCGCGCGGTGACGTCGTTGGCGACGGTGAAGCCGAAGACCTGGTCGAGGGCCCGCTCCGGCGAGACGTTCTTGGCCACCTTGCCGATCACCACGGCGAGCTCGGCCTCGTGGTGCACCTCCTGGGTCCACGACGGCAGCGTGATGGGGTCGTCCGGGCCGATGACGCTCGTGTTCGGCTTGAGGAAGAGCAACGGCGCCTTCGGCACCTCGTTCCCCAGCTCGGCGGCGTGCTCGGCGTAGTTGCGCCCCACCCCGATGATCTTCGACCGCGGGATCACCGGCGCGAGCAGCCGCACGTCGTCGCCCGCCAGCGGCACGCGCTCCCCCGTCGGCTGCACGGGCATGTAGATGGGGTCCCCGGTCAGGACGACGAGCTCCTCCGAACCCGTCGGACCGTCCACCATGGCGTAGCGGGGATCCCCGCCGGTCGTGAACCTCGCGATGCGCACGCCGTCACCCTAACGGCGGTATCGCGTGGCGCTCGACCCCGCGCTCGCCACCGGTCCCACCACGCTCCCGCACGACGCGCTCGCTGTGCTCGCTGTGCCCGACGTGCTCGACCTGCTCGACCTGCTCGACCCGCTCGACCCGCTCGACCTGCTCGACCTGCTCGACCTGCTCGAGCATCGGTCTCGCCCTGCTCGGTCTCGCCCTGCTCGGTCCCGCCCTGCTCGGTCCCGCCCTGCTCGGTCCCGCCCTGCTCGGTCTCGCCCTGCTCGGCCTAGGCTCGGGCCGTGCAGCGCATCGTGGGCGTCGACCTCCTCCGCGGCCTGGCTGTGCTCGGCATGTTCGCCGCCCACGTCGGCAACGACGTGCCGCCCTTCTGGTCGCCGTCCGGCTGGCTCGTCGTCGCGGACGGACGCTCCGCCGCGACGTTCGCGCTCCTCGCCGGCGTCTCGGCAGCCCTGCTGAGCGGTGGTGCTCAACCGCTCGAGGGTCCGCGGCTGCGTCATGCGGTCGTGCGCATCCTCGCGCGTGCGGTCGCCCTCTGGCCGCTCGGCACGGTGATGATCGCGCTCGGCACCCCGGTGGCCGTCATCCTGCCCACCTACGCGGTGATGTTCGCCCTGGTCGCGGTCGCGCTCCGGTGGCGACTCGGCACGCTGCTCGGCGTCGCGGCCACCATCGCGGTGATCGGTCCGGTGGTCTGGCTGGCCGTCCGCGGGGCGTCGTCGGCAGTCGGCATCCCGCGCCTGCCCCAGGCGCTGGACGTGCTCTTCGGGACGCACTACCCCGCGGTGGTGTGGATGGCGTACCTGCTCGTCGGCGTCACCATCGGCCGCGCGGACCTGACGTCACCGCGCACGCTCGGCCGGCTCGCCCTCCTCGGCGCGGGGCTCGCCGTGGCCGGCTACGGGGTGGGCGCACTCGCCACCGAGGCGCTCGCACCCCAGCACACCGTCCAGCGCCTGCTCCTGTCGATCGCGCCCCATGCCAACACCACGACCGAGGTGGTCGGCAACATCGGTGTCAGCCTCCTGCTCCTGGCGGGCTGCGTGGTCCTCGCGCGCCGCGCCGCGCCGCTCGTGGCGCCCCTCGCCGCGACCGGCGCGCTGGCTCTCACCGCCTACTGCGGCCATCTTGTCGCGATCGCGACCCTCGGGGACCGGGTGGTCCGGATGCCCAGCAACGGGGTGCTGGTGACCTTCGTCCTCGTCACGCTCGCGGTGACGTGGGCCTGGCGGACGCTGGCCGGGCGCGGACCTCTCGAGCGGTTGCTGCACTCGTGGTCGACGACGGTCGCCGACGCCGTGGTGCCCGGCGGCAGGCGGCCCGCCGCGCAGACGGGCGCTGCGGCACCCGGTCCAGGGCATCCCGGCTACCCCGGGCACGGCCACCCGGCGCACGACCACCTCCCCGCCGGTCCTACGGGCACCTGAGCCGATCGTGGGCGTCCGCCGGTCACGGAGGGAGGAGCGCCTCAGGCCCGGATGAGCACCGGGCCTTCAACCTCGTCGGTCGTCGACGTCCGGGTGCTCGCGGGGGGTTGCGAGGCCCGCTGCGCTCAGGCTCGGGCGAGCACCCAGCCGTGCAGCACCGCGAACCAGCCGTCGTCGGCCGAGCCCCAGCCGCGCCACGCCTCGGCGAGGAGCTCGAGCGCGACGTCGTCGGCGAGGCCGTACGCCACCGCCTGCTGCGCGAACGCGGACGACGTGACCCGCTCGGCCCACACCCCCGACCACCAGGCACGCTCCTCGGGCGTCGAGTAGCACCAGGCGTCGGCGCCGCTCGTGATGCCCGCGGGGTCGAAGCCGGCCTCCCGGGCCCAGGACAGCAGGCGCCGGCCGGCGTCGGCCTCGGCGCCGTTGGCGTCGGTCACCTCGTGGTAGAGCGTGAGCCACTCGTCGAGCCCACCGCTCAGCGGGTACCAGGTCATCGCCGAGTAGTCGGCGTCACGCACGGCGACGACGCCCCCCGGACGCGTGACGCGGCGCATCTCCCGCAGCGCGCTCACCGGGTCGGAGAGGTGCTGCAGGACCTGGTGGGCGTGCACGACGTCGAACGTGTCGTCCTCGAAGGGCAGCGCCATCGCGTCGCCGGTGCGGAACTCGACGTCGACCGCGTCGCCCGCGCCCTGCTGGGCGATCTCGATGACGGCGGCCGAGCTGTCGACCCCGACGACGTGGCCCGGCGCGACCCGGCCGGCGAGGTCGAGGGTCACCGTGCCCGGGCCGCATCCCACGTCGAGCACGCGCTGACCGCGCTCGAGCAGCGGCACGAGGTAGGCGGCCGAGTTGTCCACGGTGCGCCAGCGGTGCGAGCGCAGCACGCTCTCGTGGTGCCCGTGGGTGTAGACGTCGGTGGTCACCCGTCCAGTAACCCGCACCCGCCCTCGCGTATCAAGTTACGGGACGTCGCATCTCGCACCTCGGTACAGGGACCCGGGCCCGGGCACCACGGCGACGCGTGCCCGAGCTGACGCGTCCGCCGAGACTGACCCGACGCGATCGCCGTCTGCCGAGACCGACCCAGCCGTCGCCGTGTGCCGAGACCGACCCAGCGGTCACTGCGCCACGGTGACTCCTCGCGCCACGTCGACGCCCTGGTTCGCCAGGCGGTCGGCCCGCTCGTTGCCCGGGTCGCCGGCGTGGCCCTTGACCCAGACCCACGCGACCTCGTGCCGCGCGACCTCGACCTCGAGCGCCTGCCAGAGCTCCTTGTTCTTCACGGGGGCCTTGGCGCCGGTCATCCAGCCGTTGCGCTTCCAGCCCGCCAACCACCGCGTCATCCCGTGCATGACGTAGGTCGAGTCCACGTGCAGCGTCACCGCGCACGGCCGGGTCAACGCCCGGAGACCTTCGATGACGGCCGTGAGCTCCATCCGGTTGTTCGTGGTCTCGAGCTCGCCCCCGCACAGCTCCCGCTCCCGCTCCCCCGCGCGCATCCACGCACCCCAGCCACCAGGCCCGGGGTTTCCCTTGCAGGCACCGTCGGTCCACATCTCGACGACGGTCAACGGGGCGGCGGCGTCAGGCATGGCGTCACCGTAGACGCCGTCCGGGCGACGACGAGAGCTCGGGTAGCGGCGCGGCGTGAGGCGCGGTCGTCGCCGCACTCAGGGCCACGGCGCGAGCTCGGGCAACGGCGCGGCGGCGTCACGCGGCGCGGTCGTCGACGCACTCAGGGCCACGGCGAGAGCT
>CAUQTR010000160.1:0-5212 GCA_963521045.1 uncultured Actinotalea sp. | reverse complement strand
GCCTCGGCCCGGTCGGCCTCGGCCTCCGCGGCCCGGGAGCGGGCCTGCTCGAGGGCGGCGCGGACGTCCCGCCGCTCGTTCGCGACGTCCTTCTCCAGCTCGTTGACGCGCTCCTCGCGGCGCTGGGCGTCCCCGTGCAGCGCCCGCGCCTCACTGCGGATGCTGGCGACGTCCTCGGTCGCCTTCGCACGCACGGCGTCGGCCTCGCGCCGCGCGAGCAGCACGAGCACCAGGGCGACGAGACAGGCCAGGAGCAGGACGATCACGAGCGCGATCTCACTCATGGCTACCTCTTCCGTGCTCGGGGCGGCAGGATCCGCCCCGCGGACCGCTCAGTCGACCTGCGCCTCGTCACCGAGGTCGCCGCCCCTATCGTCCACCATCTCGCGCACCAGCCGGGACGACAGGCCGGACGAGTAGCCCTTGCGTCCGAGCATCGCCATCGCGCGGCGCGCCTGCGCCTGCGGGTCCACGTCCGGGCCCGAGCGCCAGCGCCGACGCAGGAGGTCACGTGCCGCGCGCTCCTCCGCCTCGTCGTCGACCTGCTCGAGGGCGGCGGCCGCATGCTCGTCGGCGATGCCCTTGCGGCGCAGCTCCTGGGCGAGTCCGCGCCGGGCCAGGCTGCGACCCTGGTGCTGCGAGCGGACGAGCATCTGCGCGTACTCGGCGTCGTCGATCAGCCCGACCTCGGTGAAGCGGTCGAGCAGACGCGCGGCGAGGGCCTCGTCGACCCCCCGCCGCGACAGGGCGTCCTCGAGCTGATGGCGACTGCGAGGCGCGCTCGCGAGCTGGCGCAGGATGATCGCGCGCGCCGCGGACTCGGGATCGGGATCGGGATCCGCGCCCGTGGAGCCGCCCCCGCCGTCCGACTGCTCGTCACTGTGCTCGTCCGGCGAGGCGGCCGGGCGCGGCCGCCAGCGGGGTCCGAAGCTCATCGGAGCATCCACCTCCCCCGGCCGGCGGCCGTCGCGGGGCTCAGAAGTCGACCCCGCCCGCCGGGTCCGCGGGCGCGTCGACGCGTGCCCCGATGCCGAGCTTCTCCTTGATCTTCTTCTCGATCTCGTCCGCGAGATCCGGGTTGTCACGGAGGAAGCCGCGGGCGTTCTCCTTGCCCTGACCCAGCTGGTCGCCCTCGTACGTGTACCAGGCACCCGACTTGCGGACGAAGCCGTGCTCCACGCCGAGGTCGATGAGGCCGCCTTCACGCGAGATGCCGACGCCGTAGAGGATGTCGAACTCCGCCTGCTTGAAGGGCGGCGCCATCTTGTTCTTGACGACCTTGACCCGGGTGCGGTTGCCGACCGCGTCGGTGCCCTCCTTGAGGGTCTCGATCCGGCGGATGTCCAGGCGCACGGAGGCGTAGAACTTCAGCGCCTTGCCACCCGTGGTCGTCTCGGGCGAGCCGAAGAAGACGCCGATCTTCTCGCGGAGCTGGTTGATGAAGATGGCCGTCGTACCCGACGAGCTGAGCGCACCGGTGATCTTGCGCAGGGCCTGCGACATGAGACGCGCCTGCAGGCCGACGTGGCTGTCGCCCATCTCGCCCTCGATCTCGGCCTTCGGCACGAGCGCGGCCACCGAGTCGATGACGACGATGTCGATCGCGCCCGAGCGGATCAGCATGTCCATGATCTCGAGCGCCTGCTCGCCCGTGTCGGGCTGCGACACGAGCAGCGCGT
Source organism: uncultured Actinotalea sp. (assembly GCA_963521045.1). Taxonomy (GTDB): domain Bacteria; phylum Actinomycetota; class Actinomycetes; order Actinomycetales; family Cellulomonadaceae; genus Actinotalea. The sequence goes on along the minus strand of CAUQTR010000160.1, from coordinate 3,533 downwards.
CAGTGTCCACGCCGAGCTTCTTCGCGTAGTCCGGGTCGAGAGCGTGCTCGGCGTCGATGAACGCGGCGATACCGCCGGCCCGCTGGGCGTTGGCGACGGCGTGCAGCGCCACCGTCGTCTTGCCCGAGGACTCCGGGCCGTAGATCTCCACCACGCGGCCCCGCGGGAGGCCACCGATGCCGAGCGCGATGTCGAGCGCGATGGAGCCGGTGGGGATCACCTCGACGGGCGCCCGGCCGTCGTCGCCGAGGCGCATGATCGACCCCTTGCCGAACTGGCGGTCGATCTGGCCGAGCGCGGCCTCCAGGGCCTTCGAGCGGTCTGCGGGAGCTGCCATCGTGTCACCTCGGGTTGTGGGGCGGGCGGCCCGGTCCGGGTCCCGCGTGCGGCTCTGTCTGTGGCTGTCTGTGGCTGTCGGCGTGGCTGTCGGTGTGCTGTCTGTACGGCTGTCTGTGGCTGTCGTGCCGTGTCCGTCCGTCCTGGCTCCGGGCTGACCTCTCGTCGTCCGGCGGCCGTGGTGCCGACGCTATGCCCGACCTCCGACACGGCTCCGGCTCGGACCCTCGGGGCTGGGGACGGGCGCCTGCCGCAGCACCTGGGGACGATCGTAGCGAACAGGTGTTCGAGAGCGCGACGACACGCCGGGTACACCGGCGCGCACCGGGAAGCACCGGTTCGGCTCGCCGTGGGCCCGTGGGCCCGTGGGCCCGTGGGCACCGTCAGCGCAGCAGGAGCCGCTCGATGCGCCGAGCGGTCCACGCCGTCCCGATCGCCCCCATGAGCACCAGGTAGGCGACGTGCACGAGGATGCCGGGCGTCACCGTGCCCAGCATGAGCTCGCGCACCATCGCGACGCCGTGGTACAGCGGTGTCGCCTGGACCACCCACTGCAGCGCGGGCGGGTAGGTGGACAGCGGGTAGAAGGTCGCCGAGAACAGGAACATCGGCAGGATCGCCAGCTGGACGAAGTCGAAGTCCGCCCATGAGCGCATGTACGTCGTGGTCGCCATGCCGATCGACGCGAACGCCCAGCCGATGAGGCTCGCGGCGGGGACCGCGAGGAGCGCCGTCCACGAGGTCACCGCGCCGGCCAGCCCGGCGACGAGCAGGAAGGCCCCCGAGTACACGAGGCCACGCAGGAGCGCCCAGGAGATCTCCCCCACGGCGACGTCGCGCGGGCCGAGGGGGGTCGACAGCACCGAGTCGTAGAGCTTGGCGTACTTGAGCTTGAAGAAGACGTTGGTCGTCGAGTCGAAGACCGCGCCGTTCATGGCGGACGCCGCGAGGAGGGCCGGAGCCACGAAGACCGCGTAGGGCACCGCCCGCCCGCCGCCCGCGTCGACGTCCCCCACGAGCGCGCCGATGCCGACACCCATCGAGAACAGGAAGAACACCGGCTCGAAGAAGCCGGAGACGATGACCGTCCAGGTGCGTCGGAACGACCGGTAGTTGCGCTCCACGAGCATGCGGGCCATGCCGGCCCCGGCCGGCAGCGGCAGCGCGCGCGCCAGCCCGTGGGCCCAGCCGCGAGCACCCTCGCGTGGTCCCCGGGCCGTGGGACGGCTCGCCGGGCGCGTCCGCTCGACGGTCACCTCAGATCACCATCCGTCGGCGCAGCACGCGCTCGGAGAGCCAGAGCCCGACGACGAGCCACAGCGACAGGTAGGCGAGGTGTCCCAGCAGCGGACCCGGGGTCACGGTGCCCAGCATGAGGTCGCGGCACGCGTCGACGGCGTGCCACAGGGGCGTCACCCACGCGACCGGCTGCAGCCAGCCGGGGAGCTGCTCGATCGGGAAGAAGGTGCCGGCGAACAGCTGCATCGGCATGACCACGAACCGGAACATCAGCACGATGCCCTGGTCGTTGGTCAGGCTCGCGGAGTAGGCGTAGCAGCATGCCGCGAAGCCCATGCCGCCGAGCACCGCCACCGGGAGCGCGAGCAGGCCCCACGGCGAGCGGACGAGCCCGAGCAGCGCGGCCACGAGAAGGAAGATCGCGGACGCGGCGACGAGCCGCACCAGCACGTACGCGAGGTGACCGCGGACGACGTCGCGCACGCGCAGCGGCGTCGCGAGCATCCCCTCGTAGAACCGCTGCCACTTGATCGCGCCGACGACGGAGAACGTCGTCTCACCGGCGGCGACCTGCACCGCCGCGGCGGCGAGCACCCCGGGCGCCACGAAGAGCACGTAGGGGGTCCCGTCGATGCCGCCCGAGGCGCTGTCGACGAGCGCACCCAGGCCGAAGCCCATGCCCGCGAGGTACAGCAGCGGCGTGAGGAAGCTCGAGATGGCCGAGCCGACCCACACCCGGCGGTACTGCAGGAGCCAGTGGTCGGTCACGGACCGCCAGCCCCCGGCCCTCGCGGGCCGAACGGCGTCTGCCGTGCGGACGACGGACGCCATCAGTCGACCAGCGTCCGGCCCGTGAGGTGCAGGAAGACGTCCTCGAGCGTCGAGCGCCGCACGAGCGACGACAGCGGCTCCACGCCGCGCCGGCCGAGCTCGGCCTGGGCGGCCTCGCCGTCGGCCGTGTAGAGCAGGAGGCGGTCCGGGAGGACCTCGACGCGGTCCGCGATCCCGTCCACGGCGCCGAGGTGCTCGTGGTGGTCGTCGCTGTCGAAGCGGAGCTCGAGCACCTCGCGCGTCGAGTGCTCCTCGATGAGCGCCCTGGGCGAGCCCTCAGCCACGATGCGCCCGTGGTCCATCACCACGAGCCGGTCGCAGAGCTGCTCCGCCTCGTCCATGTAGTGGGTCGTCAGCACGAGCGTGACCCCCTCGCGCTTGAGCCGGAACAGCCGGTCCCACAGCACGTGGCGGGCCTGCGGGTCCAGGCCGGTGGTGGGCTCGTCGAGGAGCAGGATCGTGGGCTGGTTGACCAGGGCGCGCGCGATCGTCAGCCGACGCTTCATGCCGCCGGACAGGGGCTCGACGACCGAGCCGGACCGCTCGGCGAGCTGAGCGAACTCGAGCAGCTCCGTCGCGCGGCGCCGGACCTCGGCGCGCGAGAGCCCGAAGTAGCGTCCGTAGACCCAGATGTTCTCCTCGACCGTGAGCTCCTCGTCGAGGGTGTCGCGCTGCGGGACGACGCCGAGCCGTGCGCGGATCGCCGGCCCGTGGGTCGCCGGGTCCAGGCCCATGATCCGCAGGCTGCCGGCGGTCGGCGGCGAGACGCAGCCGATCATCTTCATCGTGGACGACTTGCCGGCGCCGTTCGGCCCGAGGAAGCCGAACGCCTCTCCCGGCCGCACCTCGACGTCGATGCCGTCGACCGCGGTGAAGTCCCCGAAGGTCTTGACCAGGCCGCGCGCGACGATCAGCGGTCCGGCCGCGGGCGGCTGCCCGGCGTGCGTGCCCGCCGTCGCAGCAGCGGGCGGGGAGAGGGGTTCGCGAGCCACGGACGCGACGTTACCCCGGGCCGCCGACACGCTCGCCGCCCATTTTCGGCGTCCGGTGACGGCGAGGCAGGCGCCCGCGACGTCGGTACCGCGGGCGGGCTCAGCGCCGCGACGCGGAGCGGTGGACGCTCCCCC
>CAUQTR010000159.1:0-5254 GCA_963521045.1 uncultured Actinotalea sp. | reverse complement strand
AGCTGCGCTCGGTGGCGCGCGGCATCTTGCCACCGGTGCTGAGCGACCGCAGCCTCGCCGACGCGCTGACGGGCCTCGCGACCTCGAGCGTCGTCCCGTGCACGCTCGACGTCGACCTGCCCGTCCGCTGCGCCGCGTCCGTCGAGGCGGCGGCCTACTACGCCGTCGCGGAGGCGCTGACCAACGTGGCGCGGCACAGCGGCGCGAGCGCCGTCCGGGTCGAGGCCGCGATGGCCGACGCGCACCTGCGGGTCCGCGTCACCGACGACGGGGCAGGTGGCGCGTCCGAGGCCGCCGGCACCGGCCTGGTCGGCATCCGCAAGCGCGCGGAGGCGCACGACGGCACGTTCTCGTTCACGAGCCCGCCGGGCGGGCCGACCACCCTGGAGGTGACCCTGCCGTGCGGATCGTGATCGGTGAGGACGACGCGCTGCTGCGCGAGGGCCTGGCGCTGCTGCTCCGGGCGGAGGGGCTCGACGTGGTCGCGACCGCGGCGGAGGCGGACGGGCTGCTCGAGGCGATCGAGGACCACGAGCCGGACGTCGCGATCGTCGACGTCCGGATGCCGCCCACCCACACGGACGAGGGCATCCGGGCGGCGGTCGAGGCGCGCCGTCGGCGGCCCGGGCTGGCCGTCCTCGTCCTCTCCGCCTACGTGGAGCAGGCGTTCGCGACCGACCTGCTGGCGAACGGCGGCGCGGGGCTCGGGTACCTGCTCAAGGAGCGGGTGGGCCGCGTGGAGGAGTTCCTCGACGCGCTGCGCCGGGTGGCGGCCGGCGGTACCGCGATCGACCCGGACGTGGTCGCCCAGCTGCTCACCCGCAGCCGGACGGACCCCCGGCTCGACCGGCTCAGCCCGCGCGAGCACGAGGTGCTCGCGCTCATGGCCGAGGGGCTGGGCAACTCCGCCATCGCCGAGCGGCTGGTCGTGACCGAGGGAGCGGTGCACAAGCACATCCGGAGCATCTTCGCCAAGCTCGACCTCCCCCCGGACGACACCGCGGACCGTCGCGTCTCGGCGGTGCTGCGCTACCTCGACGACGCCCAGCGCCGGGCCTAGCCGACCGGCAGCGCCTCGACGGCCGACTCGAGCAGTGCGCGCAGGTCGGCCTCTGCCGTGGCCGGCAGCACACCTGGCTCGATGAGCTGGTACCCGACGTAGGCCTCGGCCCCGTCACCCACCCACGCCCAGCCGTCCACGCGCGACTCGAGACCGTCCGACGGGAAGACCACGAGACAGGACGCGTCGCCGGGTCCGTCGGCGCTCGGCCGGACGCCGGCCTGGGCGCACCGCTCGGCGCGCCACTCCTCGTCGTACATGCCGTCCCGGTCGACCCCGAGCGCGACCGACAGGTCCCCGCTCAGGTCGCCCGTACCGTCCCCGGCGAGGTCCACGTTGCACGAGGAGATCGCGCTCGACGGCCCCGCGCTGTCGAAGGGCTGCTTGACCGCGCCCGGGGGCCCCAGCTGCTCGAGCACGGCCGGCGTCAGCAGGACGCAGGCGTCGACGACGGAGGGCGGGCCGGCGTCCGGCTCGCCGGCACCGCTCGTGCAGGCGGCGAGCGCGGCGGCGACGAGGACGAGACCCACGGCACGGTGCGTCACCGTGTCCCCCAGCTGTAGAGCTGCTTGCGGAGCTTGAGGTAGACGAAGGTCTCCGTGGTCCGCACGCCGTCGAGCGTGCGGATCTGCTGGTTGAGGACCTCGAGCAGGTGCTCGTCGTCCTCGCACACGACCTCGACGAGGATGTCGAAGGCCCCGGCGGTGATGACGACGTAGTCGACCTCGGGGATCTCGGCGAGCGCGTCCGCGAGCGCCTGGAGGTCGCCTTCGGCCTTGACGCCGATCATCGCCTGGCGGGTGAAGCCGACCTGGAGCGGGTCGGTCACGGCGACGATCTGCACGACGCCCGACTCGACGAGCCGCTGGACCCGCTGCCGGACGGCCGCCTCGGAGAGGCCGACGGCCTTGCCGATCGCGGCGTACGGGCGTCGGCCGTCGGACTGGAGCTGTTCGATGATGGCCCGGGAGATCGCGTCGAGCGTCGGAGGGCGGGGTGCTGCCATGGCGCGATCGTCCCGCCCGGTCAGCGCCTGGCGCAAGCGAATCCGTCGCCCTGACGTCAGGTGCACACCGATTCGTGCGTTCCTCACCGGGGAGGCCCCGGATACCGTTGGTGAGCAGGCGGGGCTGCGCTACCGTGCCGACAGACCCATGAGGTCGCGACCGGTCCCGTCGACACCCTCGGATCAGGAGGCTCCCGTGAGCGCGCCCACCACCACCCGCACCACGCTGCAGAACTTCGTCGGCGGTGCGGCCACCCCCTCGGCCGACGGCCGCACGAGCGACGTCGTGGACCCGACCACGGGCGAGGCCTACGCGACGGCCCCCGTCTCGGGAGCGGCCGACGTCGACGCGGCATTCCGCTCCGCAGCCGAGGCGTTCGAGGGCTGGCGGGACGCGACGCCCGCGGAGCGCCAGCTCGCGCTCCTGCGGGTCGCCGACGCGATGGAGCGCCGAGCCGAGGAGTTCGTGGCGACCGAGTCGCGCAACACCGGCAAGCCGCTCGCCCTCACCGCGGCCGACGAGGTCCCGCCCTGCGTCGACGAGCTGCGGTTCTTCGCGGGTGCCGCGCGCATCCTCGAGGGTGCGAGCGCGGGCGAGTACATGAAGGGCCACACCTCGTGGGTGCGGCGCGAGCCGATCGGTGTCGTCGGTCAGGTCACGCCGTGGAACTACCCCCTGATGATGGCGATCTGGAAGGTGGCGCCGGCGCTCGCCGCCGGCAACACGGTGGTGCTCAAGCCCTCGGACACGACGCCCGCCAGCTCGCTCCTCCTCGCCGAGGTGGCCGCGGAGTTCCTGCCGCCGGGCGTGCTCAACGTCGTGTGCGGTGACCGGGACACGGGCCGCGCGATCGTCGAGCACCCGGTGCCGGCGATGGTCTCGATCACCGGCTCGGTGCGCGCGGGCATGGAGGTCGCCGGCTCGGCCGCGCGGGACGTCAAGCGCGTGCACCTCGAGCTCGGCGGAAAGGCGCCCGTCGTCGTGTTCGGGGACGCCGACGTGGCGGCGGCGGCGGAGGGCATCGCCGGCGCCGGCTACTACAACGCGGGCCAGGACTGCACCGCGGCGACGCGCGTCCTCGTCCACGAGTCCGTCCACGCCGACTTCGTCGCGGCCCTCGCGGAGCAGGCGCGCGGCACCCGCACCGGCCGGCCCGAGGAGGACGTGGCCTACGGCCCCGTGAACAACCCGGCCCAGCTGGCGCGCGTCCAGGGCTTCCTCGAGCGGCTGCCCGACCACGCCTCGGTGGTCGCCGGCGGCAGCCGGCAGGGCGACGTGGGCTGGTTCCACGAGGCGACCGTCGTCGACGGGCTGCGACAGGACGACGAGGCGGTCCAGGACGAGATCTTCGGGCCCGTCATCACGGTCCAGACGTTCCGCGACGAGGCCGAGGCCCTGCGCCTGGCGAACGGCGTGCGCTACGGCCTGGCGAGCTCGGTCTGGACGACGGACCACGCGACGGCCCTGCGGATGTCCCGCGGGCTCGACTTCGGGGTGGTGTGGATCAACACCCACATCCCCTTCGTGGCCGAGATGCCGCACGGCGGGTTCAAGCACTCCGGCTACGGCAAGGACCTGTCCATGTACGGCTTCGAGGACTACACGCGGATCAAGCACGTCATGAGCGCGTTCGGGGCGTGAGCAACCGCTCACCTGCGTGGGCCGTCGGACGGCACGGAGCCTTCCCGCCGCCCGTCGGGTCCCACGTCACCGGTACGGGCGTCGACGCGGACCCCTGTGAGGTCTACCTTCGCGTGGTGGACAACGCGTGCCCGACGCAGCGACGGTCGCCGTGAGCGCGCACGAGCGCGACGAGCGAGCGGACGCCGGGACGGGCGGCGCCGTCCGGAGCACCATGGTCGACCTGAGTCGTCGGGTGCTCGTCATCGGGATCGCCGTCGGCATCCCGACCATGCTCGTCGTCGGAGCCGCGCGCGGTGACGACGACCCCGTGGTCCGGTACGCGTACCCCCCGATCGTGGCGTACCTCCTCCTCTACTGCTGGGTGCTGCTGCGCCGGCCGGAGTCGGTCGTGGCGTTCTCGCGCGTCACGCTCGTCCTGTTCGAGGTCATCTGGATCGCCGGCATGGCGTGGACGCTCGCCGTCGCCGGCGGCGGGGCGGAGGACCTCGACGAGGCGTGGACCGGGCTGTTCCCGTTCTTCTTCCTGTCGATGGTCATCTTCGTCATCGTCGGGTACCTCTTCCTGTCCGCGAAGGCCGGCCTCCTGCACGCCGGTGCGGTCGTGCTCGCCGTGCTGGGCGCCGGCGTCGCCGCCCTCACGGGGGTGCCCGACGGCACCGGGCTCATGCCCGCCGTGCTGCGCTACTGCATCTACCTGGCCGTCATCGCCCTGCTCCTGTTCGTCCTGTCCCAGGCCAAGGTGCGGCTCGCGCTCGCCGTGGCGGCGGCGCACCGGGCGACCGCCGAGGTGCTCGAGATGCGGGACATGGCGTACCTCGACCCGCTCACGGCCGTCGCGAACAGGCGACGTCTCATCGAGGAGCTCTCCTTCCAGTCCTCCCGCGTCCGGCCCGACCACCCCGTCGCCGTCGTCTACTTCGACCTCGACCGGTTCAAGGCCGTGAACGACACGTACGGCCACGCCATGGGCGACGAGGTGCTGTGCCGTGTCGCGGCGGTCGCGACCGGGATGCTGCGCCGCGAGGACGTCGTCGGTCGGCTGGGCGGCGAGGAGTTCGTCGTCGTGGCGCCCGGGACCTCGCGACCGGACGCGCTCGCGCTCGCCGAGCGGCTGCGCGAGGCCCTGCCGCGGGACGTCGGCTCCGCGCTCGGCGTCCAGGTCACCGCGAGCTTCGGTGTGTCCATGCTCCGGCCGGGGGAGAGCGCGTCGGCCGCGCTCGACCGCGTCGACGGGCTCATGTACGACGCCAAGGCCGGCGGCCGCGACCGGGTGGTCAGCAGCGCGGGCTGAGGCGGCGCAGGTCCGCAGGTCCGGTGTGCCCCGTCAGACGACGCCGGCCATGAGCGCGCGCTCCAGGACGTCCAGGCCGTCGCTCAGGAGCGCCTCGCCGATGACGAGCGGCGGCAGCAGCCGGACGACGTTGCCGTACGTGCCGCACGTGAGCACGAGCACGCCCTCCTGCGCGCAGGCCCGGGCGACCCGCGCGGCCTCGGCGGGGTCGGGGTCGAGCGTGCCCGGCCGCACGAGCTCGACGGCGAGCAT
>CAUQTR010000158.1:0-5299 GCA_963521045.1 uncultured Actinotalea sp. | reverse complement strand
CCCGGCCCCCCCCGATATATACACTCAGTTATTGTCGGCGGCAGCGTCAGTTGTGTATAAGCGACTGGTCGAGGCGTACCTCGGGCGCGCCCGGCCGGCTCTCGCCGCGGCCGCCCGCGCCACGCCCGCGGTCTTCCTCAACACCCGCGGCCAGCGCCTGAGCCGGCAGAGCGCGTGGGCCGTCCTGCGGCTCGCGGCCCAGCGCGCGGGGATCGCGCGAGCCGACGACGTCTCGCCGCACACGTTGCGCCACTCGTTCGCCACCCACCTGCTCGCGGGCGGGGCCGACGTGCGGGTGGTCCAGGAGCTGCTCGGGCACGCCTCGGTGACGACCACCCAGATCTACACCCTGGTCACGCCCGAGACGCTCCGCGAGGTCTACGCGGCCGCGCACCCCCGCGCCCTCGCCTGAGGTCGTCCTCTCACCACACGTGCGATGATCGGAAGACGCATCGCCACCGAACGAGGGGGAGTCGTGACTGCACGCGCGGACGACCGCCTGAGGACCGCAACCTTCTCGCTGGTGGGGCTCATCGCACTGGTCGCGGCTGGCGTGACCCGCCACCCCGGCTGGATCGCCGCAGCTGCGGTCGCGGTGCTCGGACTCCTGCTGGTGCTGGCGCGCCGACGGCGTCGCACCGGCGCGACCGGCAGATGACCTGCCGGGGCGTGGGAGCCCGGGCGACCACGGCTGCTGCGGTAACCTCGGGGCCGTGACCAGCCTCGACCCGGACGCCCCCGCCGTGACGGCGACCGACCCGGTCGGCCGGCCCCTGCCGCACTTCCCGGAGCCCGCCCCCCTCGCGTCGCACGGCCCCGCGCGCATCATCGCGCTGTGCAACCAGAAGGGCGGCGTCGGGAAGACGACCACGACGATCAACCTGGGCGCGGCCCTCGCCGACTACGGCCGCCGGGTGCTCATCGTCGACTTCGACCCCCAAGGCGCGGCGTCGGTCGGCCTGGGCACGAGCCCGCACGAGCTCGACCGCACGATCTACAACCTGCTCATGGAGCGGGGCGCCTCGATCGAGGAGGTCATCCGGCCGACCGCCGTGCCGAACCTCGACCTGCTGCCGGCCAACATCGACCTGTCCGCCGCCGAGGTGCAGCTGGTCGGCGAGGTGGCGCGGGAGTCGATCCTGTCCCGCGTGCTGCGACCGGCCGAGCAGGAGTACGACGTCATCCTCGTCGACTGCCAGCCGTCGCTCGGCCTGCTCACGGTCAACGCGCTGACGGCCGCGCACGGCGTGCTCATCCCGCTCGAGTGCGAGTTCTTCGCGCTGCGCGGCGTGGCGCTGCTCGTCGAGACGGTCGAGAAGGTGCGCGACCGGCTCAACCCGCGCCTGCAGGTCGACGGCATCCTGGCGACCATGCACGACCCGCGCACCCTGCACTCGCGCGAGGTCCTGGCTCGCGTCAACGAGGCGTTCGGCGACCAGCTGCTGCACACCGTGATCGGCCGGACGGTGAAGTTCCCGGACTCGTCGGTGGCGGCCGAGCCGATCACGACCTACGCCCCGTCGCACCCGGGTGCGACGGCGTACCGCCAGCTCGCACGCGAGCTGGTGGCCCGCGGCGATGCCGCCTGAGGTCGCGGTCGCGACCGGACCCACGCCCTCCACGCCGCCCGAGGCGGCGGTCACTCACGTGGCCACGGGACCGGACCTCGCGCCGCGCCGCCCGGACCAGCCGTTCGAGGTCCACCTCACCAACTTCACCGGCCCGTTCGACCTCCTGCTCGGCCTCATCGCCAAGCACAAGCTCGACATCACCGAGGTCGCGCTCGCCCAGGTCACCGACGAGTTCATCGCCGCGGTCCGCGCGGCCGAGCGCACGGACGAGCCGTGGGAGCTCGGCCGGATCAGCGAGTTCCTCGTGGTCGCGGCCACGCTGCTCGACCTCAAGGCGGCCCGCCTCCTGCCGGCCGGCGACGTCGAGGACGCCGAGGACCTCGAGATGCTCGAGGCGCGCGACCTGCTCTTCGCGCGGCTGCTTCAGTACCGCGCCTACAAGGAGGTTGCCGCGGCCCTGGCCGCGCGCCTCGCGACCCAGGCGCGCAGCCTCCCGCGCGCCGTCGCGATGGAGCCCGAGCTGGCGGCGTTGCTGCCCGAGCTGGTGCTCGAGATCGGCCCGTCGGAGCTGGCCATCCTCGCGGCCCACGCCCTGCAGCCGAAGCAGGCGCCCCCGGGTGTCGATCTGTCGCACCTGCACGCGCCCGCCGTCAGCGTGCGCGAGCAGGCCGCCGTGCTCGTCGACCGCCTGCGGCGCACCGGCTCCGGCTCGTTCCGCGCGCTCGTGCAGGACGCCGACTCCACGCTCGTCGTCGTGGTGCGCTTCCTCGCCCTGCTCGAGCTCTTCCGCGAGGGCGTCGTCGCCTTCGACCAGATCGACCCGCTCGGCGAGCTGACCGTGCGGTGGACCGGCTCGCAGGAGGGCGAGGTGGAGGTGGTCGACGACTACGACGACGCCGACACCCCGCCCGGCGCCGGGGACCCGACCGACCGCCCCACCGACGACCCGAGCATCGAGCGGGCGCACGAGCCGACCGACGAGCCCACCCTGGAGGGACCCGCATGAGCGAGGACAGCGCGGCACCCGCCGCCGAGGAGCGGCCCGGGACCGAGGTGGCCGAGGACGTCGTCGAGTCACCCGCGCCGGAGCCGGACGCACCGCACGCACCAGGCGCACCGGTGGTGCCCCGCGAGGATCCGGAGGCGTCGGCCGACGCACCCGCCGCCGTGGACGAGCTCGCGTTCGACGTCGCGGACCTGCCCGGCGGCGCTGCCGCCGCGGTCGAGGCGGTCCTCATGGTCGCGGACGAGCCTGTCAGCGCCGTGCAGCTCGCGACCGTCCTCGGCCTGCCGACCCCCGAGGTCGAGGCGCTGCTCGTCACGCTCGCCGAGGAGTACCGCGGTGCGTCCGGCCGGCCGCGCGGCTTCGAGCTGCGCCACGTCGCGGGCGGCTGGCGCTTCTACTCGGCCGCCGCCCACGCCGACGTCGTGGGCCGGTTCGTGCTCGACGGGCAGACCGCGCGTCTCACCCAGGCCGCGCTCGAGACGCTCGCCGTGATCGCGTACCGCCAGCCCGTCACGCGCGGCCAGGTCTCCGCCGTCCGGGGGGTGAACGTCGACTCCGTCGTCCGCACGCTCACCGCGCGCGGACTCGTCGCCGAGCTCGGCACCGAGCCGAGCGGCGCGGTGCTCTACGGCACGACGTCGTACTTCCTCGAGCGGCTGGGCATGACGAGCCTGGACCAGCTGCCGCCGCTCGCGCCGTACCTGCCGGACATGGAGTCGTTCGGCGTCGACGAGGACTCCCGCGTGATGCAGGGAGCGGACGCGTGAGCCCCCGAGGCGAGGGGCAGGGCCCGCAGCGTGCCCAGCGCCCCCAGAGCTCGCAGCGCACTCAGGGCTCGCAGCGCACTGAGGGTTCGCAGCGCCCGCGCGGCCCGCAGCGCCCTCAGCAGCCGCAGCGCGACGTGCACGACCCGGAGGGCGTGCGCCTGCAGAAGGTCCTCGCGACGGCGGGTCTCGGCTCGCGCCGCGCGTGCGAGAACCTCATCGCCGCCGGCCGCGTCGAGGTGGACGGCGTGACCGTGCGCGAGCTGGGGGTCCGCGTGGACCCGCGGAGCGCCGTCGTGCACGTGGACGGGATGCGGCTGCAGCTCGACACGTCGATGATCACCCTCGCCCTCAACAAGCCGCTCGGCGTCGTCTCGACGATGCACGACCCGCAGGGACGCCCGTCGCTCGCGCAGTTCGTCGCGGACCGGCCGGAGCGGCTGTTCCACGTCGGGCGCCTCGACGCCGAGACCGAGGGCCTGCTGCTCATGACCAACGACGGCGAGCTCGCCAACCGCCTCGCGCACCCGTCCCACGGCGTGCAGAAGACCTACCTCGCGACCGTCGAGGGTCGGCTCAAGGGCATCGTGGGTCAGCGGCTGCGCTCGGGCGTCCAGCTCGAGGACGGGCCGGCGAGCGTGGACGAGTTCCGCGTGGTCGACACCGCGCCGGACGCCACGCTGGTCGAGGTCGTCCTGCACGAGGGGCGCAACCACATCGTCCGCCGGCTGCTCGAGGAGGTCGGGCACCCGGTGACCCGGCTCGTCCGCACCCAGGTCGGGCCCATCCGGCTGGGCGCCCTGCGGCCGGGCCGCACGCGCGTGCTCGGCCGGGAGGAGCTCGGCTCGCTGATGTCCGAGGTCGGGCTGTGAGCCGCGCGGGTACGCTTCCCGCCGGCCGTCCGACCGGGCGGCGGGGAGGGGCACGATGACCGTCCGTGCGATCCGGGGTGCGACCCAGCTCGACCGCGACGACCGGGACCATCTGTTCGAGCGCACGACCGAGCTCGTCCACGAGGTCATGGCGGCGAACGAGCTCGACGTCGACGACCTCATCTCGATCTTCTTCACGTGCACCCCGGACCTGCGCAGCGACTTCCCGGCCGCGGCCGCGCGCGAGATGGGCATGGGCGCGGTCCCGCTCATGTGCGCGGTGGAGGTCGACGTGGACGGCGCGCTGCCCCGCGTCGTCCGGCTCATGGCCCACGCGAACCTCGACCGACCGCGCGACGAGGTGCGGCACGTGTACCTGCACGGTGCGACGGTGCTGCGCCGCGACCTCGCCCAATGAGCGGGCGGGAGGTCCAGCGACCGGTCGCGCCCGCGACGGCCCACGGGACCGGGGTCGCCGCGACCCAGGGCCCGGTGCGCGTCGTCGGCACGGGCCTGCTCGGGGCGAGCATCGGCCTGGGCCTGCGCGCGCTCGGGGTCGACGTCGTGCTGCACGACCCGTCGCGCACGACGGTGCTGCTCGCGCAGGACGTCGGCGCCGGCCGGGTCGCGACGCCGGAGGACAGCGACGTGCGGCTCGTCGTCGTCGCCGCTCCGCCCGACGTCACGCCCGAGGTGGTGCTGCACGAGCTCGCCGCCTTCCCCGGCGCGGTCGTCACCGACGTCGCGAGCGTCAAGGGCGCGGTGCTCGCCGCGCTGCGCGACCGGGGCGCCGACCTCACGCGGTACGTGGGTTCGCACCCGATGGCAGGCTCCGAGCGCAGCGGCCCCACGGCCGCTCGCGGCGACCTGTTCACCGGGCGTCCCTGGGTCGTCGTCGGCTCCGGCCGGTCCACGGGTGCCGCACTCCTCGCGGTCCGCGGCCTCGTCGCCGACCTCGGAGCGACCCCGGTCATGCTCGACGCCGACGCGCACGACGCCGCCGTCGCCCTCGTCTCCCACGTGCCGCAGATCGCGGCGTCGCTCGTGGCCGCCCGGCTGCGCGATGCCGACCCGGCCGCGCTCGAC